>DNPC01000180.1 GCA_003501565.1 Planctomycetaceae bacterium
TGCACTTACTTGTTCCGGCCTACGTACCAGCTGCACAATACTGGTTTAACGGAAGCGATTGGGGGGTTCTAAATCTTGCGTTCCAATCGACTTGGCTGCGCTTTTGCTTCGGTTATGTGCCATCGCGTGACGTGACCTCTCCCGGCCGGCTCCGCACATTGTGAACTGCTGCAGCTAGAACGCCGATGCCTGCCCCGAGAGTACCCATCGCGGGAGCGGCGACTAACATGAGAAAGAGTGCACCCAGGACTGAGTTGCCGCATCTGGGTGCATTAGCTGGCAACGTCGCGGCGTACTGTGCGTCGACATACAAGCCGAACACGCCTAGAGCAAATAGCGGTAAAAAAAGTAGACTAAAGCCTATCGTCGCCCAGAGACGTCTATTGGCTCTGCCCACAACCAAGTGAGCAGAGACGCTGTTCGTTGCTTGATACGGATTGTTCTTAGTCGTTGCAGGCATCGCATCGCGTTACGGCGGAGAATTCTTTGCCACATGCATGGTGCGTTGGCGGAAACCAGGCTTGTCGACGATCTCCTCTTGAGCCGTCTCAATATCCTCCAATTTGTGGCGAGCAAACAAAGCAATCCCTTTTCCAAGGGTGATGGGCATCTCGCTAATGCTGATCACGTCAATCAGGCCTTCGCTGAGGAACGATGAAGCTAGTTGCCCTCCTCCAACCAACCAAAGATCGTTTAGTTCGTTGCGCTGAACGTCTTGGAGTAAGTCCTGGCTGCTGGCCGTGGTTTTTAGATTGGCACCCGGTAGTGATTCCAATGGGTTGTTGGTGAATACCCACGTAGGTAGGGCACCATAGGGCCACGTGCCGTAATCGAATACGAAGTCATACGTCTTGCGCCCCATAATCAGACCGTCGATGGAGCTCATGAATTCCCCGATGCCCGAATCTTCTGGCGTGATGTCCATTTCGTCCAACCACGAGACATCTCCGTCTTCGCGAGCAATGAACCCATCACGACTCGCGGCAACAAAATAGGTGATCATGGAAGCACTTCAGCTAGAGTTGCGTGAGACATGCAGAGCAAAGTTGCTCTGAAGTATACGAATTTTAGCGACGCACAACCCTTTCAACGCGTGCTTGGTCTCAACGCGTGCTTGTGCCCTATTATGCTTCTTCGGCTGCGCCGCCAGAAACCCAGAGTTTAAGGCGATTGTCGAGTAAGTTTGGTAGCTTCTTACGGACCATCCGCTCGATTTGTTGGGCGGAGTATCTGACGCTGAAGTGACCAGCAATAATCAACTCGTTCTCAAACACTTCGGAATTTGATACAAAATCATCTAGGTGCATATGGCCGTTCTTGTGGATCTTTTCCTTGCGGTGCTGAGCGGCCACGAAAGTCATTTCGGTGATTAAGACTTTTGCTCGCAAGAACGCTTCGTTGCGTAGCAAGCCAGGAGGGCTAGTGTCTCCGGTGTAGCCGACCAACGGAATGCGTGTTTCCACACTGACTTCCGTTCCGGCTAAACGAATGTCGCGGATCTCGCTGCCGGAAAGTCCCAGATACTCAGGCTTCAGTTTTTTGCGTTTCTCCCAGATTACGAAGCCAACACTGGGTACGGTATGCGTTGTTTTGTGCACTGACATGGAGAGCTCACGTGACAAATCCACTTCTTGATCTGGTTCTACGCCGACAAGCTCGCACGGTAGGCGGCCTCGATCCAGACGCGAGAACGACCGGAGCATAGCCTCCACCGGGCCGATCGATCCTTCGGGCAAGTAGACGGTAGGCGGCGACATTTTCATCATGCGTCGTCGTGCCAAATAGACGCTCAAGGCGGCGATGTGATCCAAATGCGTGTGCGTAATGGCCCATCTTGGGGTGCCCATGAAATCCCAGGGCTGCGCACCGAGATCGAAGCCGATCTTCAGCTCCGGTAGTCTCCAGTAGGACTGAACGGCCGCTCGCGAATAGCCCTCGATGGTCAAACCATCGTGTTTGTGTGTTAGGTAAGGCGCGTTGTCTAGCATTCGCTCTTTGTGCAGGATGGAGGGTTCGCCAACGGGGCTCGCGACTGTCAGCCACGACAGTGGACAGGATTTCCGTGGATTTTCACTCGCAGTGCGAGTGTTCGCTTAGGGCAAGAAAGGCGAGACAGCTTATCGTCAATTGTGAGAACTGTCGATTAGCACATCTTCTGTAGATAGGTCGCCCTCAAAATGTCCGTGAGTCGCAAGACGGACTAGTGAAGAGACGTTCTGGTTCGGAAGACAGTGTGATTACATGGCGCGAGATAGGTGCGGTAGAGCCGCAAGCACGAACCGTGCGTGGAGGATATCCCGCGATCGGAAGCCTTGTTTCGAAACGAAAAAAGGCCAGCGCTGCGTTTGCAGTGCTGGCCAAGATCTAAATCACGGAGTCGGAAACTTACGCTACTTGAGCGTCATGTTTTCCGCGTCGTTATTTCCATCATCGGAAGAAGTACTGTCGCTGTCACCAGAAACCATGAGGTCGTCAGGACGCTCAGTGGTATTCTCTGGCGCAGAGACCGTGTTATCTCCGCCACATCCGAGTGCAAATAGCAAGCACAAACAAAGTGCAAGTCGAATCATCCGTCTCTCCGGTTAGTAAAATTGTAAAGCGTTGCCTTAGTTAGGCAGCTGTGCAACGGCACCGTCACGCATCGCAGACAAGTTGATGAACAACTCAGCGTCGATGGTTCGGGACAGAGCGTGAACACTACCGTCACCCATAGCGAACTGAGTGAGTCCACCGGCGTGACGGCTTGTGAACAAGTACCAGTCGGTCTTGTTAGCGTTGCCGTAAACGTCTCGGTGCCACTCGGTGACTTGTGGTCCAGTCATCCACGCGAACGAGTGCAGGCGACCGCTTGCACGAACGTTGTCGTCGAAGTTACCAGTAACTTCACCGAAAGCGATTACGTTTGACGAACCGTCGGAGATAGTACCGAAGGTCGACTTACTACGCGAGTGGTAGATACCGATGCGAGGCAGACGGCTAGCAACACCTTGACCGAGCTGACCAGCACAACCGAGGTAATTGGTCTTGCCGAAGATGTCCCAGTCGCCCACGAAGCTCCAAGCACTGATACCGGTGCGTGATGGAGTCAACGCCCAGAAGGTATCCAATCCAGCTTCAGCTTCGTCACTTGGGCAAAGGAACATAGAAAGACGGAACTGAGACTCATCCCACAGGTCTTCCGTTTGGTATTCACCACGCCACCAACCAGCGTACTGCCAACGCATGCTGGTATCAACGCGATCGATGTTGCCGTCTGGGCTCAGATTACGCTTTTGCGAAAACGGCTGATAAAGAGCAGTCGCTTCCATGAAAGGCATGAGGTAGACCAAGTGACCTACGTAGGAATTCCGAGTCGAATTCCAGTGCCGACCGTTTGCGATTTCGTTGGCAGTGCCTCCGATGAATCCTGGCGGGAATCGCTTGTAAGCAGATTCAAAGTTGTGGCTAGCCAATGCAATCTGCTTGAGATTGTTTGAGCAGCTCATACGACGAGCCGCTTCACGAGCAGCTTGGACGGCAGGTAGCAACAGACCGACCAAAATTCCGATGATGGCGATAACCACCAACAATTCAACGAGTGTAAAACCCGCACGTGAGAAATTCTTCTTCATTACATGACCTCGTAGAAGAAAAAAGAAACATGACACTCTGTGCGGCAACGCTATCCAAGACCAAGGAAATAAATGAATCCCGTCGCCAAGTGTTCAAAGCAACTTAAGCAACTCGCGGTGAGAGAGGTTTCACGAATTACTCAATCCTGTCATTGTTTAGGCAAAGCGGAGTTTTTTCAACTGTTAAGTTTTCAAGATTGTAAAAAAACTGCGCAAAAGTAGTGAACTTGTATTCTACCCCACGTTTGGAGTCTCCAAACGCCAAGTTCATCTGCTAGCAAGGCGGTGAGACGCTTGACAGACCTACGCCCCGGCGCCGAAATCTATTTGCCTTAAGTGCTTATCGGTTCGAAGGATACGGCGGCTAGCATCCCGAACAACAGAGGGTCAAACGCGGCAAGAGCCGCTAAGTTCTCCCAGCCGCACTTGCCGCACTCCCTCTCGGGGGTGTGGTAGAAAGATGAACGATTTGCTCACAGCTCAAGGTGGAAATACGCCCCAATCTTGAAACCTCAGGTGCGTTTGAGCGTGTTCATCCAGGATTAAGCGACGATTTTCGGCAGCAAGAAACATTCATCTACGTGCCCGAAAAGAAACGCCGCACAGAATTCACGTCTTTGACTAGGTGTCAATCGTCTGCAGGGGCGCGTCGATGGGAGCGTCGTTTTCGTCGATATCTTGCTTTTCCCGCCACTTTTCGTCCTTTTTGTAGGATTCAAGCTCGTCTTTCAGGTGCTTCAACTGCTCCGGATCATCTGCATCTTTCTCGCTCTGTGTGACAGCCTTCTTGGCCCATTTCCGCGCATTTTCGAAGTCACCCACCTCGGCGTGGGCAGCCGCGAGCGTACTCAGGATGTGAGCAGCTTTGAAATCGGTTTCTTCGCAGGCCTCTTGCGCCAGTTCCAATGCGCGTTTCCCGTCGCGGATTTCTTCCTTGGTGCTGGTTGCCAGAACCCAAGCGAGATTGTTCAACAATCCGCTGTAGTCGACGTCGTCAGACTGGAAATCATCATCGGTGACAATCTCGTACGCCGCCTCGTA
>DNPC01000618.1:0-7160 GCA_003501565.1 Planctomycetaceae bacterium
ACCCCGATGAACTGGTTGCCGACAGCACCCTCGCGCAGCGGCTACTCAGCTGGAAACCTATGTATACCGACATCGAAAGCATTGTTGAAACTGCCTGGAAGTGGCACAGCACGCATCCTCGCGGCTACGCTTCATAGACTCTTGGGCTTGCTAGTCTGATAAGCGCGTTTCCTAGCGAACCAGCGATCCTCCTTCTCCGTTGATTTTGGTAGCCGGAGTCGCCTAGCGAGTCCGGTTAGATCTCTCTGTGAAAACTGAGCGGAGAAGAACTACTACGGTGATTCGGGCATAACGATCCGGTGGCAGGCGGAAAGCCAGACGGACAGCTCCGTTTGGAACACCCAAGCGATCCCGCCAGTTGAAAGAAAGATCAACAACAGCAGCGCGAGTGCATTGATGTTAAAGCCAATGGCCAACACATTTAACTGCGGAAGCGTTCTAGCAAGCAGGCCAGTGATCAGGTTGGCAAGTAGCAATGATGTCGCCATTGGAGCAGCGGCGCGTATACCGATAACAAAGGTATGCGAGAGTAACGTACGAAACTCTTCCAACCATCGAGTCTCAAAAACCACCGCACCCGCCGGATAGCGAGTAAAGCTATCCAAGCAGCACTCCATCAACTGACGGTGCCCACCAACCAACAACAGAATGACGATTGCGAGCCAACCCAGCAACGTTGAAATTACGGGCATTTGCTCATTTGAGGCCGGATCCGCGGCACTAGCCATATCGAAGCCAGCCAGGTGACTTGCTGCCTGACCCGCGACTTGCAGACTAACGATTGCCAGCATCACCACGCTACCCAGCAAAAACCCAAGCAGCACTTCTGACCCCATCGATAGCCCGATGTGAATCAAATCGGATGGCAGCGGGGTTGCATTGTTCATCGCCAGTGGCGTTACCAAGAAACCACACGTAATCGCGATCAACGCCCGCACCCGCAACGGGACGGCGCCCGAACGCGTTGGTGGTGCAATCATCAGCGTCGGACTAACTCTTGCTAGCACGGAAACGAAAACCCATACGGGTTGACTCACCAGTCCGAGCACCGCTTCGTTCATTTTACCTACCAATGACCTCGGGAATATCGCGGTAGGTTTGCTGAGTGTACTGGATCATACGGTCAGCTATCCACGGCATGCAAAAAACCAGTGCCAGCACCATGGCAATGATCTTAGGAACTGCATTAAGTGTTTGATCTTGGATTTGTGTCACAGCTTGCAGCAAGCTGATGATCAGACCGACCAGCATCCCCATGACCAACAGCGGAGCGCCGATTAGCATCGCGTTCAATACCGCTTGACGAACAAGTTCGACAGCAACGCTGGGATCCATAAGATTACCTTTGAAAAAGTCACCGTTGGTTTTGTTTCCGACAATTCTCAACCAGTGCCGAAACTAGCCAGCAACATTTCCACTACCAATCGCCAACCGTCGATCAAGACGAAAAGCAATAGCTTGAAAGGCAGCGAAATCATCGCTGGCGGGAGCATCATCATACCCATCGAAATTGTCACCGATGCAACAACCAGATCGATCAAGAGGAATGGCAGGAAAATCTGAAAGCCCATCAGGAATGCCGTCTTCAGCTCACTCAGCATGAATGCTGGCAGTAAAACCTGAAGCGGCACCTCTTCAAAGTGCTCGGGCAAGCTCGCACCAGGCGCGTTGTAGCGATAAAAGAGCAGCACGTCTTCGTCGTTCTGTGCGATTACAATTTGACGAATCATGAACTCACGGACCGGAGCAATGCCTGCCTGCCAAGCCTCGCTGACGGTCATTGTCGAACCAGGTTCGGTATAGGGTCCAATTGAATCGTTGTACACTTGGTTCCAAACGGGGGCCATCACGAACATCGTCATGAACATTGAGATTGCCGTGATTACCTGACTCGGGGGTAACTGCCCAGTCCCCAATGCCTGGCGTAACAACCCCAGAACGACGATGATTCGGACGTAGCACGTTGTCATCAACAAGATCGCGGGCGCTAACGACAACACCGTCAGCAGCACCAAAACCTGAAGACTACTGGTCAGCCCCTTGCGGCTCGTCCAGTGCTCCGGTCCACTTGTGAAGAAGTTCGCCGGTCCGGACGTTTCTGTGCCCGCCTGACCGCCGGCCGATGGCGGAACTTGTGACGGATCTCCAGATGCCTGTCGCCGAACTGCTTCGGAAAACTGGTCGAACAGCTGGCCAGAACTGCCGTTGGCTTGCTCTCCAGGGACTATCCGCTGCGGTCCGTTTCCGACCGCGTTGGTGACGGAAGTGTTGGGCCCCAGACGCTCTGGAGATTGTGCCGTGGCCACCTGCGAGGTCGCGAGTGTTAGAAGTACGATTACCGCCAGCGTAGCAATCTGAGACAGGCGAAGAAGCATCATTTTTTTGCTCCTTGCGTCAGAAAACTCCGAAACGATTCTGAGGAGGTGCCCGGCGCGGCGCCTTGGCACATGCCTGCAAGTCTCTGAACTTCGTCAGGATCGGTGATTTCGCTGATCGTTCGGGCGTCGCCCTGTACAACACTAACCAGCACAAGCTTGCTGCCGAAGTGCAGCAGTACCATTTGTTGTCGAGCGGCAATGGGCGTACGCCCCAGAATGCGCACAACGTCCTTTGGCAACGAACTGCCTGCTGACTGGTTAGAGGTCTTTCGATACACCCAAACCAATCCCCAAAACAAACCCACGACGATTGCAAGGCTCGAAAGGATCGAAACCAGCGTTCCAATGACGCCGCCAGACTTCTTTGCGGTGGTATCTTCGCGAGCCTGGCTGCTGATCGGTGTTAGCCGCTTGACGGCGGCATCTTGCGTGCCGCGTTCTTGCGTAGATGCAAGTTGTCCAGGTGGAACGTTGGAAGCACTTCCAGGCGGTACACGAGCTTGCGAGCTAGCGTGGACAACTGCGCTGGAGACTACACCGGAACCTGCACTTGAACCTCCTCTGGTGACCGCTGGTCCCGTGTTGTTGGATCCCGAGTATTCTCGAGAACCGGGTAGCCCAGCGGATGTAATCGAGGAGCCAATTGAGGGAGTATTCGAGGAAGCAGTTTGCCGAGACGGATTTGAATAGCCACCTGATTCGACCGGCGAACTGCGTGTCCAGCCCTGCTGAACAGCTTGTGAGTGTTCGGGGTGGGACGCCGTCGTTGATTGCAGGCGAGACGCAGAATCGTCCACACTGCGCATCCCCTGCCCGTGGACGCCAAACGTCAAGGTGCAGACAATCATTGCGGCAAGCGCCGTTGTGTTGGGTCTCATTGCTCGACTTCCCTGTCGATGTCGCAACAACTTGCCAGCGGGATTGGCAGTGCCGCGTTTGTGGTTTAGCGACCAATCGTGGTCAGGCCACTGTTGACGATGACGGAGACTACTCAATCAAGTGATCTGAACCAATCAACTCGGCAACACGCACGCAAAAGTTGTCGTTCAGAACCAAGATCTCTCCCTTGGCAACCAACCGTCCATTGACGAAAAGGTCGACCGGGTCGCCAGCAAGTTTGTCCAGCGTCACCACAGAGCCTTGACGTAATTGCAGCACGTCCTCGAGAACCATGTAGGTTCTACCAAGCTCGATTTTCAGATCGAGATCCACGTCGCGAAGTAGATCGATTGAGCACTTTTCAGGCGGTTGCTCCGCCCCTACCAGATCTTCAAGCTGGAATGAACCCGCAGGTGCAGCCTTTTCGATGGAGCCCAGAGCCGATTCTGCAGCATCGAGAGCGTCGCTAACACTCTCTTCTACAGCATCCGTTTTGGCTTCTGTTTCACTCTTGGCCGCTTCTTCGGCACTAGTGTCCTCTGTGCTCATATGCCCTGCCCTCCATTGCAGGTTGTGTACGTTTCACGCCACACTCTTCCACAACCTGACAAGGCCATAGGTGTGCATGTGGGTGATTGTCATCCAATGCCTGAGGATACTAGCGGGGTTCAGTGGAATGCTAGCATCAGTAAACCTGCCAAGTGGCACGACAGATTATTGCTCGCTCACGTTGAAACGTTTGAATCCAACGCTCATCAACAGCGGATCTTCCTCTTTGTCTACGAGTACTTCATTGCTTGTCGCAAAAATCCGCCGTGTGATCAAGCCCACATCGTTCAGTTCATCCATGCTGGCATTGCGAACATCTTCAATCATGCGATGCCGCAGCCGACCCTCGCGCTCTGCGAATGCGGTTTGTGCTGCATCGAACTTCTCGCCATCCACTTGGCCCCACAACTCAAACTCCACACGGTGCTTGCGGTCGGCTCCTGGGGGCTTGAACTCCATCATGTAGGTCCCCAACGAAAGCTCCTTGGTTTCCGATTCCTCCCCATCGATAGTCTCCTCGCCGTCCTCATCCATCTCACCTTCAACCTTCTCGATCAGGCGTTTTTCAGCAAGTCGAGCGACGTCATCTGCGCTGGGTACCATGAACATAAAGAGTACAGTTTCGACGACGATCACGACTGCGATGAAACCAATGATCATCACCATCGGCATCGAAGACTTCTTGTTCTCGTCTTCGGAACCTGATTGTTCGACTTGTTCATCAGCCATCTATGCGTCTCCTCTTTGAGGCAGTTTGTACAAGGTATTTATGGGATTCAAAGCCTAATCCACCACATCCTCGGCCCGCTCTTCAACGGTCCCAACCCGCTGGTCGACGGTCTCGTCCAAGAGAAACACTTCGACGCGGGGGTTAAGACGTTGTTTCTCGGTATCTGCGGTCAAATACATCGGCTCCCACGCGCCGGAAGACTCCAGTTTCAGTCTCTCGGGTGGAATATTATGTTTATCAACCAGGTATCGAAAGACCGCCCGTGATCGCCGATACCCAAGATCCATCGCATCGAGCGGGTCAGGCCCGTTGGCCGCCAATTCTTGTGCGGTGTGTCCTCGTAGCGCGATCTTCTGCGGCTTACCAGCCAGCTGCTCAACTTCCTTATCTAGCGCTGCTTTCGATTCATCGTCCAGTTCGAACGTTCCGTCTTTAAAAAACACGACTGTCCCAATTGCAGTACTTTCTCCCGGGCGAATGATCCGCACACGCTCTTCATCCCCGACCGGAGCCTTCGTTGGGACGCCTCCGGAGTGCGTGTCCTTCCGCTTGGCGCGACTGGTAGTAGCCAGTACTTGAACCGCTTCCGTACGGCTATGATTATCACCGGGCGCAATACTCTCCGGCGAGGCATCATGACCAAACTGCTGGCGCATCGACTCCACCATCGCCTGGAATTTTTCCTCTTGCTTGATTTCACTCATCGAAACCAGCATGATAAAGAACGTAAGTAGGAGGCTCATCATGTCACCGAACGTGACCACCCATTCGGGAATGCCGCCGCCCTCATCTTCTTCTTCCATTGCCGTGTCTCCCTCAACGCCTACTGCACTTATCCCGAACCCCCACCGTCTTACTCGCTACTCGGGCTGTGGTCGCTGTTTGGGATGCACATAGGTAAGCAACCGCTGTTCGAGATTACGTGGACTTTCGCCCGACTGGATTGCAAGAACTCCACGAACTACTAATTCCATCGCCGTCAGTTCCTGCTTGCTCAACAGCCCAAGCTTCTCCGCAAAGGGCTGGAAGCCAACGTTAGCCACAATAGCACCGTACATCGTTGTAATAAGAGCGACCGCCATCCCGGCACCGATACCCGACGGATCTGACATGTCAGAGAGCATCATGATCAGTCCCATGAGGGTTCCGATCATCCCGTACGCCGGGGCGAATCGAGCAATTTGATCAAATAGGGCTCGCCCCTCCTTATGCCGTCGCGAGATGGCTTCCATCTCACTACGCATAACCGCTTCGATGGTGTCCGCGTCGCTGCCATCGATCGCCATTTGCAGACCTGCCTTGATAACTGGCTGCTCAACCTCGGCCATCTTGCCCTCAAGTGCCAGTAAGCCGTCACGACGTGCTGTCTCAGCAAGGGACACAAGTTGATTGATGATCTCAAGTAGATCGTCCTGCTTATTCAGGAACGACTTGATCATCACCATCGGAAGTGCGAGAAAGCTCTTGAGCGGGAACGCCATCATGGCAGCCGCCATAGCCCCACCAATGACCACCATGCCAGACGGAATGTCGATGAACGCCGAAATTGGCGCGGTGCCCATCATGATCGATCCAAGGATAAGGCCGCAAGCAAGTAGAAATCCTACGAGCGATGTAATGTCCACGGTTTGTGCCCTGTACTATTGTCTACGCGCTGGCCGCGCGATCTGGATTATCTACTGGTCTTCAAATGCCGTATTTCAGCCACACTTGTGTCATGCAATGGCATCAGTCGGAGCTGTCGTTGCACAAGGAGCTGTGTTCGCGGCGGCTGCAAATGTTGGGAGCATTGCTTTGCGCTGTTGATACTCAACGGCTCGGTCGACGACGTCATCCATCGACTCTCGCACCACAATCCGTTCACCCGATACAAGCGTTACGAATGTATCTGGCCGCTCTTCGACATAGCGAATCAAATCGGCATTGAGAACAAACGGTTGTTTGTCTAGACGCGTCAGCTTGATCATCGGGGAATCCCTGAACTCTCATAGATTGGGGCGTCTTGCCCAAGCTGGATGTGGATCCAGTCCGCGCATAGACTGCAGCAATACTGCAGAAACTTAGAACACGCTGTCGAGCATGCCAGCGAGATGATGAAAAAAGTCACCAAACGGATCGTCAGGCGTAAACGACACGCATCACGCGGTACTAACGACTGACAGAATCGTCACAGATGGAACGGCCTACCAATTGAGTCGTTTAGTTGCCCGTAGGTCAATTACCTGAGTACTGAGCGCCGGGCGATTCAACCAGATGTGCATAGCTGTTGTAGCGGCGTGGGTCGATCCGACCATCGGCGAGAGCCTCCAGCACAGCACAGTCGACTTCATGCAGATGGAGACAGTCGGAAAACCGACATTTGTCTACAAGTGGCCGGATATCACGAAAAAGCCCCGCGACTTCCTGAGGTTCGATGTCCCACAGTTCGAATTGACGAATGCCTGGCGTGTCGACCAGATAGCCGCCACTACTGAGTTTCAGAAGCTCTGCAGTTGTGGTCGTGTGTTTACCTTTGGCGTTTTCTGTGCTGACCGGCTGCACGCGTAACGCCAGGCCTTCTTCAATTGCGTTCAACAACGAGCTCTTACCAACGCCGCTTTGCCCGCTGACAACACTCCGCTGGC
>DNPC01000618.1:7238-8878 GCA_003501565.1 Planctomycetaceae bacterium
CCAGCCACTAGTGCTCTTAGTTGCTCAATTCCCCAGCCTCGCTCCGCACTGGTCAACAACGCCTGGTACCCCATTCGAGCGTAAACACCGACCAGCGGCTGCAGCTCGGCCGGGTCAGTCAAGTCAACTTTGTTTATCACGATTAGCGGCACCAGTGATGCCTGCTCCGCCGTAATCAGATAACGATCAATCAAATGAGGTTTGATGTCAGGCTCTTTGGCGCTAGCGACGATAATCAGTTGATTCACATTCGCGACCAACACATGTTGCCGGCCTCGACTGGTGCGGCTAAGTGTGCCTTGGCGCGTGGCGACAGCGACGATGATTCCCTGATCTGCCCCCTCGGGACGGAAGGCCACTCGGTCGCCAGCTGCAACAACATGGCGCTGTTGGGTCGATAGACTCTTCAGGACCTGCCGCACTGCGCAGCGGTATTGCTGTCCATCGTTGGCTTCGACCACACATTCCAGCCCATGCACCCGCAATACTAGACCAGCGGTGAGACCTTCTGCTGCCAAGTCACCGTCAACATCCAGTGCCTGACCGACAACTGTCCGATGGCGAGTAAGTTCGCCTTTGCCTGAGAGTCGTTCCGCTCGCGATTGATCTTGATCGCTCAGCGAATCCTGCTGGAACTTCCGCGTGAGATCCCCGCTGCGCCGACGGCCTTGATAGTTCTTTTTGAACTGGGTTCGCTCTTTCTTGCCGCGTGATTTTTTTGCCATCGCTTACCTTGAAGATGCGTTGGCCAACGCTCCTGGAACGGGAGGCTGCGACCTCTATTGATTGGCAACGTTTCCAGCATGACCGCCCGCTTCGCCGGCCAGGTCTGCATCGGAGTTACCGTCTGCCACAGCGTCGTCGCCGCTCTCGGTCGGCGGAGGTTCCGCCTCGGTTGTCGCGTCTTTTGATTCCTCGAAACTTTCAAACGAATCGGCTGGACCGTGAACGCTTTCGCCGATCAGTTCCTCGATTTCCAGTTCGTTCAGCTCTTCTTGTTCGAGCAACTTCTTGGTGATCGTCTCGAGCTCATTCCTTCGTTCGTTGAGAAGATCCAAGGCACGTTGACTTGCGTGGTGCAGGATGGCAGCTACTTCGGTATCAATCTCCTCCTGCATGTGCTCGCTAAACTGCCGCTGCTGATGCATTTCGCGGCCCAAGAACGGATCCTCATCACCCGTTTTGTAACTGACCGGACCGAGTTTCTCGCTCATTCCCCAGTTGGTTACCATGCGACGTGCGATACTGGTGGCGCGTTCCAAATCGTTTTCCGCACCGACCGTCCCTTCGCTGTAAACGATCTTCTCAGCAGCTCTTCCGGCAAGCAGACCGACCAACTGATCTTTTAGCTCAGATTCACCGGAGCTAACCCGATCCTCGGTTGGAATAAAGTGGGTGCTGCCCAGCGATCGACCGCGTGGGACAATGGTAACCTTGTGAACACGATTCGCGCCCTTGAGGTACCAACCAGCCAGCGTATGACCAGCCTCATGGTAGGCCGTCTTTTCTTTTTCTTCGGCATTGAGGACTTCTTCTCGCTTCGCGCCCATCAGGACTTTGTCACGTGCGTGGTCGAAGTCCTCCATAAAGACACGCCGCCGATCATTTCGCGCCGCCCACAACGCCGCTTCGTTGACCAA
>DNPC01000441.1 GCA_003501565.1 Planctomycetaceae bacterium
CTGTGCCAAGGTCGGCACAGCCAAGACAGCGATTGAAAGCAATGCGGGCAGCACGGCGCGGGGGCCATAAACGGGCATGCGGAGTATCTCCATGGTTGAGGTGGGTCGTTTGGTGGGTGAGCAGCGGACATTCGGTCCGCTGACGCTGCTCGTTTTCGCCACAAGTGATCGCTGCCTAAGGCGGCAGAAGCTTTTCATCAGGCGTTGGGCGCGGACCGTAATATACTGAGTCTAGTTAGCCATCTGCGGACCGACTATCAATTCAACGGCCGCTTTTTGCATTGTTCGAATTTTGTCTGGGTAGCCTCTGACCGGATGCGCCCTTAAGCTACCCTGCGGGCACCCAAGCCGCCCTTCGCGCGAAGTGCGTTTTTCGCCGTCTAGAAACCGCGATTACCACCGCCTTACCGGGCCGCAAGCTTGGCCTTGGCTCCGCCGCCGCGCCACGCAGGTGCTGCATGCCGGCGGTTCGAGCTTCGTCCAAACGTTCTGTAAAAAAGTTCTTCGCCGGCGCGGTAAATCGTGATCAGCGTGGAATTAATAATCGAGAGATTGAATTCGAAATCCTAGTACGCCAACACACGCTTCTATGCCAAGCAACGCCCCAGACTACGAACGTTTTGTGAGCTTGCTGGCTCGGCACGAATCTTCAGTGCGCAGTTTTGCGAGCATGCTTTTAGCATCCGCGGACGGTCTGGATGACGTCGTGCAGGAGACCGCGCTGGAATGCTGGAGAAAATTCGACACATTTCAACCCGAATCACGCGAGACAGAAAATATCGAATTTGTCCGCTGGGCCTGTGTGATTGCAAAGTTCAAAGTGCTCAGCTGGCAACGTAACAAGGCACGCGATCGCCTGGTTTTTCGTGACGGTGTGATCGAAGCACTTGCTGCAGAAGCGACAGGCCTGACAGCGGAAAGTGAACTGCGACGTCGCGCTGTTGAAAACTGTTTACAAGAATTGCCGCAACAGCACCGGATCTTGCTGTTAAGTGTTTACGCACCCGGGGAGTCCGTTGCGAGGATCGCCCGTGAAACTGGGCAAAAAGCCAGGCGACTTTATTCAACGCTCAATCGCCTGCGAGGTCTGATACAGTCATGCGTGACAGAGCGGTTGACTGAGGAGCCACGTCATGCCTAGCGAGATCGAAGACCTGCGAACGAAGCTTGCCAACAGCTCAATCACATCCGCCGAGTTTGCTCGTCTGCAGGATTTGCTTGAGAGCGATCCGCAAGCCCGGCGGGAATACCTCGAAAGTGAGATGCTTGACGAATGCTTGCACCGCCTGGCGGAGCAGTCACTCCATCAAACGTTGCCCTCCGCCCAACCACCTCGTTTGGCGGCGACCAGCACGAAACCTTCCGCTGTCAGTTGGACGCTTGGCTGGTTGGCCTTCGCTGTTGCAATCTCAGGGGTTGTAGGCACGTTTGGATACTATTTCGGAGTTGGTCAGTCAGACGCGGCAACGGCGGATGCAAAACAACTTGCCGGCGCTCGCATACAAAGCGAAAAGCCGGACTCACTGCCCGGGCACGCGATTCTAAGACGCACCGCCGGTGTCAGTTGGCCGGAAAATCAGAAAGGCCATCGGGAAGGTGACGTACTTCCAAGCGGCAAGTTCGTGCTACGCTCAGGACTGGTGGAAATTGACTTCTTCTGCGGCGCTTCTTTGCTGGTGGAAGGGCCGGCTGAACTGGATATTGCATCAGATTGGTCCGCGTCGGTCATATCGGGGCGATTTCGTGCAAGTGTTCCGCCTGCCGCCCGTGGGTTCGCACTCACCGCCCAAGATACGAAGATCATTGACCTGGGAACTGAGTTTGCAGTCGATGTCAGCCGCAACCATACGTTCGTGAAGGTGATTGACGGCGAAATCAGACTCGAAGGCGGAACGTACGACGGAAAACACCTGACCACTGGACAGTCAGAAAGCGTCCACGGCACTGGTAACGATCATCCTTCCGAAGCATTGGTTGATCTGGCCACCAGAACTACGCTTCAGCAACGCAGAACGACTGCCCAGCAGGATCGCTTCGCGGCTTGGCAGAAATCGGTCCAGTCGCTGCGTTCGGATCCACGGCTGATCGCATACTACCCGATCGGAGCCGGAAAAGTGGGGCGGGCGATCAAGAATGCTCGCTCTGATGAAAGTACTTCCAATTCGCTGGCAGGTGCGGCGCAGCAAGTCGGTCCCGTTACAACAGCAGAGGGCAGATTTGGCAGTATTTCGGATGCCCTCCAATTTGAACGATTGGGTGCCAGACTTCGCCTGCGTGCCGATGGAAACTACTCGGCTTTCACGTTCATGTGCTGGGCAAGAATTGACCAACTAAATAACCGTTACAACGCACTGTTCATGGCAGATAGCTATGAAACCGGCGAACCCCATTGGCAAATTCGCGACGATGGAGCCATGATGTTTTCGGTAATGGTTGACGATACCCAAGAAGTCGAAAACTACAGCGAAATTGATCGAAAGCTTGTCAAGCAAGCGGGGCTTCACCGCGTCTACTACACGCCACCAATTTGGGATCCATCTCAAAGTGGCCAGTGGTTCCACCTGGCCGCCGTCTATGACCCAGCGAACCGAACCGTGACTCAGTATGTCAATGGGAGTCAGGTTAGCGTAGCAAGGATTGAGGACAAATACCTGATCGAAGAACTGCGTCTGGGCGCGTGCGAAATCGGCAACTGGGGGCAACCCTTTCGCAAAACGCCCTGGTTCTCGATTCGAAACCTAGACGGAGCCATCGACGAAATCGCAGCCTTTGACGCGGCGCTGACAGCGGTAGAAATCCAGAGACTCTATGCCGCTGGTAAGCCGCCTGGCTATTAGGATTAAGCGCCGTTTCTATCGGTCTCTACTCCCTTATCCCCCCAGAAAACGATTAAACCTACTGATGCGAAACTCGATTATCACTCTGATTCTTTGTGTTGTTACCAGTCCGCTGGCCCTGGCAGCAGACCAAGACAGTCAACCCAACATACTGTTCATTGCCGTAGATGACCTGCGGCCCGAATTGGGTTGTTATGGTAGCGAAATCGCAATTACGCCCAACTTTGATCGAATCGCGGCCGAGGGGCTCTTGTTTACTCGGGCCTATTGTCAGCAAGCAATCTGCCGTCCTTCTCGCGCGAGCCTGATGACAGGACGGCGCCCGGAATCCACTGGGCTTTTTCACAACTATGTTGCGCTACGCGAGTTGCAACCGGACATCCTCACACTCCCGCAACATCTAATTGCAAACGGGTATCAAACAGCATACTGCGGAAAGATCTTTCACCAGGGCGATACAGACGAAGAGCACTCGTGGAGTCAAGAGCCAGCGAGCTTGAAGGACGTTAAACGTCCAAGGGGGCCCTACGCGCTACCAAAGAACAACAGGCTCAAAGCGAACAACCTGAAAGCCATGCTCGCCAAATACGGTGAAGCCGCCCGCAAAGGTTTGGCTAGCGGTCCTGCCTTCGAAAAAGCTAACGTTCCCGATCACGCCTACATTGACGGTTACAACACGCTATGTGCGATCGCAACACTTAAACAGATGGCAGATTCGGACAGACCATTCTTCCTAGGGATGGGATACAAACTGCCTCACCTAAACTGGTGTGCGCCCAGCAAATACTGGGAATTGTACAACCCGGATAATATTGAACTGGCGAGCGAATCGAATGCACCGGATGCCGG
This sequence comes from Planctomycetaceae bacterium, assembly GCA_003501565.1. GTDB lineage: Bacteria > Planctomycetota > Planctomycetia > Pirellulales > Pirellulaceae > Aureliella. The sequence goes on from DNPC01000441.1 coordinate 3,687, forward strand.
TGCCGCTATGGGATTGCACGCTTCTTTCGAGCTTCGCACGCGTTCAAATATTCCCAAGAATGGTCCTATTGACGACAAACTTGCTCGTACGCTCAAGCACGCTTATCTCGCCTCAGTGAGCTATGTTGACGCTCAAATTGGCCTGCTGCTAAACGCACTCGAACAGGCTGGCGTAGCCGACAATACAATCATCATCGTCTGGGGTGACCACGGCTGGCATCTAGGAGACATGGGGGTGTGGGGAAAGGCGACGAACTATGAAATCGCCACGCGCGTTCCCATGATGATCCGCGTACCGGGTGTTCAACCCCTTGGGCGCACTTCAGACGCGTTGGTTGAGTTGGTTGATATATTTCCAACACTTTGCGAATTGACAGGTACAGAGTTACCAACTGGACTTGAAGGACAGAGCTTTGCCGCTCTCTTAGAAGATCCCAATCAGCCTTGGAAGTCCGCTGCGTTTAGCCAATACCCTAATCCTGCGCTACGCGAGTGGGCAGCAAATCCGCTTTCCGTTGGAATGCGTGAGACATGGTTCGGCCCACTAATTCAAAATGTCGAACAGCGAATCATTCAGCAATTCCCGGAGCAATGGGATCGTGAATTCTTCGAACAACACCTGATGGGCTACTCGATGCGCACCGATCAATTTAGGTTGGTCGCTTGGAAAGATCATCGCGATCCTTCCGCTCCACCGCTGTTCACGGAGTTGTTCGACCATCGTAATGATCCCAGTGAAACGCGGAACATCGCAGCGGAACATCCCGAATTGGTAAAATCCTTGCTCGGACAACTCGCTGCTGGCTGGCAGGCCGCGCGTGCAAGATAGGCACACCGATAACCAACCCTGGAAAGACTACACGGCCTTTTTAGCTTGTAAGAACCGTCTCGATCCCACCGAACTATGAACAGACTAAGCCTGATAACAGTACTTGTATTTGGCACGTCGCTGAATACAACAGCATTCGCGCAAGACGTCAATTTTGAAAAAGATATCGCACCGATACTCGAGGATCGGTGTACGTACTGTCATGGCGAAGACGAACAGGAGGCGGGCCTGCGTTTGGACTTGCGAGCCAGCATGCTCAAGGGCGGCGACTCCGGCATCGCGGCCGTCGTACCTGGCGATCCCAGCGGCAGCTACTTGATCGAAGTGATACGTCACTTGGATCCCGATGTGAAGATGCCACCAGATGACGACCAGCTACCGCAGCAAGAAATCGATCTATTTTCCCGATGGATCGAGCAAGGCGCCATTTGGCCAGGACAAATGGAACTTGATCAGACTAACGAAACGGTTGAGCACTGGGCGTTTAAGCCTGTCGCACGCCCTCCCGTTCCTGCAGTATCACAGGACACTCGCTCGCCCATCGACGCCTTTTTGGCCAAAACGCTGGCTGAACACAACCTCACATTCTCCGAGCCTGCTGACCCTCGCAGCCTGTTGCGCCGTGTCGCAATTGTGCTTACCGGTTTGCCGCCAACGAAGCCGGAAACCGAACGCTTCCTTGCATCTTGGGATGAAAACCCCGATAAGGCCTATGCAAGACTAGTAGACCGCCTGCTGGCCTCTGAACACTTCGGAGAACGTTGGGCCCAACACTGGCTGGATGTCATCAGATGGGCCGAAACTAATGGCTCCGAAGCCAACCTGTATCGCAAGAACGCTTGGGTGTATCGGGACTACGTCGTACGGTCACTCAACGAAGATAAGCCTTACGATCGATTCGTTCAGGAACAGATCGCTGGCGACTCCATGGGAACCGGCGAAGCCACTGGCTTTCTAGTCGCTGGTCCCCACGTGCCTGCGGCCACCGTTGGGCGTGAGCCATCCG
>DNPC01000070.1 GCA_003501565.1 Planctomycetaceae bacterium
CGCCAGCATCAACGGCGTCTTACACAGGGCAACCGCCACTAGCCAATACCCAGGTGTACCAGCCGCAGCAGGTCATCGTTGAGCAACCGGCTGTCATCGTTAGAGAGCCTGTTATCTACCACCGTCCCAGCCGTGTTTACTACGACTATTGCCCGCCGCGTTTTCACCGCCACTACCATTCCGGGACTTCCATCCGCATCGGATTCTAGGCGCTGCTTTGTGGACAATCAAAGCTCACTTAGCCCTAATACTTGAAAGCGTATGGATTGGTAAGGACCTCCGCCGATGGGACCAGCTTCGAATAGGATTCCAATCCGCTCCGAATCGAGTCTCACCAAGTCGCTGTAGGCTGCGGGGCCTGAGTGGATTAGCGGGCCATCACGCCACGAACGAGCACCGTCTGCTGAGATACGAAGCCTGAGGTCACTTCGCCCTTTTCCGGTGGGCCCGTCGTTATCCGGTCCACAAAACAGCACCAAGTCAGCCTCCTCCGGCGCGTCGCTTGCTTCGATAGTGAGCATCGAACACTGTACCACTGGCGGATCAAGTACCGCGGCGCAAGGCCGGAACGCCTGATACCCAGTAGCTCTGGTCGGCACGAACGACGCGCCGCCATCAAGGCTACGAGCGGCACCGCGAGTCCCCGGAGCAGCACCATGTTGATCGCGAGTGTTCAGGTATAACTCGCCGCTGGGCAATTCTACTACGGCAGTCTCGTTAGCGTTCAACGGATCATCATAGCTGTCGTCAATCGCTCCTAGCTGCCAGCTTTCACCATGATCGTCGCTGTAGATCAGGTGTGCTCCGTTGGGTCCGCGGTCAGCTCCTTTGTCCCCCAAACGGTGATCGCACGGAACAACAATGCGGCCGCGATGTTTGCCCCGCGTCAATTGAATTGAGTGGACGGGTCCGGTTGCGTACCAGCCCCACTGCTCGAGCTTAACTGCTGAAGTAATCTCACGAGCCGGTGACCAGCTCTTGCCATGATCGTCACTGAAAGTCACCGCCACCCGGTCATTTTCCACAGTGAACGGCAGTAGGATCCGGCCCGGATGCTCGCGAGAGATTAAATCCACAACGGGTGCCGGGTTGCCAACCGTTATCTCGCGGCTGGGATACCAATCTTGATAGTCGCTACTTTCACCAACAACCTGAATTCGTCCCCAGGTTCGCCCGTCGTCGGATGACCTCCGAAAGACTAAGTCGATTTCGCTAGCATCTCCTCCCTGTCGAGCCTCACAAAATGCAAGAAAATCACCATTGCTAGCTTTCACGATCGCTGGGATTCGGAAAACCTTGTAACCTGCCTCGCCCGCCTGGAACACCGTGGAAGGTTTGCCCATGTTGGCAGATGATTCCACGTTGGCTGGTGAGTTCGGCTCTTCGGCAGCCGCGTCCGGTGCCTGAGCGAAAGTGGTAGGGACGCTCGCTAATTGCAAGCAAATCAGAACCAACATCTGTCTCATGATCTGACCTCTTTTCGCTACGAAGCGATTTTTTCCACTCGGCGTACGGCTAAACGGGAAACCGCAGGATCGCTCAATCCGGCAAAACGCTCAGAATTGTTGCATCTTGCCATTTGTTGCATACGACCATTATGGTATCCACTCAGGCGGTGTACGTGAGGAGACGTACACAGGCACGGGTTGGCATGGTCGCACCGGCCGGTTGGCTGGCTGATCCGTTGTAACACGAATGAACAACTTGGGCATGAAGCTTCCACCGCATCTAAACCGCCCGCGGCGTATTCTGATCGATGCGTCGTTTACACTCGGCTCTGGAAAGAGTTCCGGGGTCGAACGCGTTGTGCGCAGTGTTTGGAAGCATGCTGCCGAAGTAGCTGCTAGCTTGCAGCTACCGGTCCCCGAGTTGGTGGTCAGTCACGGTGCCGAGTTCTATCACGCGGATCAGGCGGTTCAGCAACGCTATGAATCAGTCGCTGCAATGCACCGTGAGGTTTACACGTGCCTGCCGCGTTCCTACCGTCCTATTGCAACCCAGCTCTGTCGAACTTTCCCCAACCAAACGCTTCGAAAGTGGTTGTTGCCGGATCCAGGGCATTTAGGGGCCTTCAAGCTTGCGCACATGGCCCGGGAACGTTTCATGCGTGGCCAGATCGCAAGAACCGCCACACGAATAACGCCCGGAGAAGACGACCTGGTGTTGTTGCCAGACGCTTACTGGGTCAACCGACTTGGTCAAACAATTTGGCCGGCCGCACAAGCCGCACGCGAGGCGGGCGCAAAAGTGGTATCGTTTCTTTACGACTTGATTCCACTTTCGCATCCCCAGTTCGTAGGCCAAGAACGGTCGCGCGCGTTCTTGGATTACATGATCAATCTTGCCAGTAACTCTGATCTAGTGCTGGCAATTTCAAAGACCGTGCGCGATCAGGCACGCGAATTCTTGACATCACTGGACGCTGAAATGCTCGGCAACGTGCACACTGCCGCGGATAGCCCCAGTGAGTTTTGCCAAGATTTGCGAGCGTTTAACCTCGGCTGCCAAATCAACACCGAACGCGAAGGCAACGTCCGCGAAGAGATTCGCAGCATCTTCGCCGATCAATCACCGTACCTGATGGTTTCAACTTTCGACCCGAGGAAAAACCACGACTTTCTAATCGATGCGTTCGATCGGTTGTGGGACGCTGGCGGCAATCAACGGTTGGTTTTGATTGGACGCCTGGGTGCTCGTTGCGCTAACACCATCGAGAGAATTCGAAGCCATCGTATGTTGGGCAAACAACTATTCTTGTTGACGGACATTGGCGATGGCGAGTTGCAATACGCTTATGAAAACGCGCGTGCTGTTGTTTTCCCATCGCACGTGGAAGGTTACGGATTGCCCATCGTCGAATCGCTCTCGTTTGGTAAGCGTACGCTTGCCAGCGACACACCGATTCACCGAGAAGTTGGCCGCAACGATTGTGTTTATTTTGACCTGAGCAATCCTGGATCGCTCGCGGCTGCCGTGAACGATTGTGACCGTGCGACAGAAGCGGGTGAAGCCATACCAGTCATTTCTCGCGAGCTAACAAGCTGGAAGACCAGTACCGAAGACGTGTTCGATAAATGCCTAAGCCTGTACAAGACGACTGCAAATTCGGCGGCGGCTTAGAAACAGTGCTTCGATTTCTCTAGCGGCGATCACCGGCTCTCAGGCCGATTTGTCCTGTCGCCCTGCCGCGAGCCCCAATGCCTCATGCCATAAGGTGCCGGCAACAGAGCACCGAAATTCTATTGTGAACGCCTCTGCAGCGTATGATTAGCTGCCCTGCAGATTAAGATCGTTCAAATAGTGCAACTGCCTGTAAAGCGATTCAACAGCAGCCGGATGATATCCACGTTCGACGGCGGCACGTAGCGGATTCCCAAAAATGGCTTCGACTTCAATTGGCCGACGGTAGCGATAGTCGAGTGCCATGCTGCTGTCATAGGGGACCATGCGTTCAGTATCTCGGACGAGTTTTTCGGCAAAGCCAACGGGGATCTCATACCCACAAACCGAAGCGCACTGCTGAACTTCCGTCATCAGCATCTGAACCAATCGCAACGCTGCCGGGTGTGTTGTCAATTGTTTGGTATCTGCATTCAATACCACCGACAGACCATTAAAGGGAATGTTCCACATCAGTTTTTGCCAACGCGTTTGGAACAAGTCCTCACTTTCTTGCATCGGGATACCCGCGCTAGCAAACTCAGCAGTAATGCGTTGCATGCGATCAGTGATGCTTCCACGCAGTGAACTTGCGTATTCACCGAAGGCAATTTTCCCGTAGTCCAAATGCTGTATTTTCCCGGGCTCGGTCTTGTTGCAGCACAGAAAACAGCAGCCACCCAAGATCTGAGTGTCGGCGCCCAATGCCTCTGCGGCGGATCTTTCTATGTCGTAGCCATTTTGCAGAACCAATACCAGGGTCTCGTCTGAGCAAACGGCTGGCAGAACCTGTGCCAGCTGTTCGTTCTGTGTAGCCTTCCAAGCGACGATGGCAACATCTACCGCTGGTATGTCTTCGGCGGCACGATATACGTTGACCGATGGCAGATGAAAGTCACCCCACGGCGACTCAATTTCTAACCCGTGTTCCTGGATATGCTCAAAATCACTGCGTGCGAGAAAATGCACTTCCTGACCAGCTTTCGCGAGCAGGCTGCCGTACAGTCCGCCCAATGCACCTGTCCCAAGAATCGCGTACCGCATGACTAATCTGACTGGCGTGATAGCCGTTAGAGTGTTTGTGACAGCTATGAGAGGAAGAAAGTTGTGCGAACGTCAGCGGCGGGGCCAAGCTTGGTCCGGTTGTCACAGCTTTACCGGATTGACCAACAAACTACCGATTTTTGCCCAGATTGTGGAGACGGGATTCGCGGCCGTCTCCTCCGGCAATTACCCTAAAAGTGGTATTTGGACGTCGCGCGAACTTCCTCGCACGCCCAGAATGCTCACAAGTCGGCGCGAGTCACCAATCCAGTAACCAGATCGGACTGGGATTCGTGAAAGCCCCACATCGTGTTCAATTGGACCGGAGCTCCCACAATGCGTCACGCACTAACCCTGTTCGCCGTAATCGTAGCCTGCGGTCACTCTCAGGTGAGAGCACAAGATGAAGCTATCAATACGGCGGTTGAAGCTCCGGCACTAGATCAAGACGACGAGTTGCCCGTTGCTCAGCCTGCCGAGGATCTCGCTTCGGATCTTGACCAAGACGCCAAGGCAGAAGAAGAGCCGCTGGCACGTGCGGAGCCTGCGGTTCGACCGTTAGCTGTATCAGCTACGCTCACTGACCGCTCGATCATTACGGGTACGCTAATTGATTCAACGGCAATTTCGATCAAGACTGCCTTTGGAGAAGCCAGTTTGCCGCTATCCGAAGTTGCAGGGATTCGTTTTCCAGCCGCGGAGGATTCGGGCACTACCGTTGTGATGCTCAACGGTGATTCGATTAGCGGTGTTACGAATCTAAAGTTCATTAACGTCGAAACGACCTGGGGCAGCGCCAAGATCAACGGGCAAAGTATCGGGAACCTTTTGTTCGTTCCTGGTTTAACATGGAAATCCACCGAGTCGCTGGGCGGCCGCCGTTGGATTCTGGCCGAAAAATCTGCGGCCCAGACACAAGCTCAGAGCACCGCTTCTGTGCAGCCAGCCGCCAGCGTTCCGCGAAGCTCGCTGAATACCCCACGAAGCTCGCTCAACACTCCCTCTGCTGGCCAGCGATTGCCCAATTCGGCCCCACCTGTGCTCGGCACCGTACCAAGCAACCGATTGCCGACTCCTGCACCACAGATCATCTACGGTCGATAACGCAGCTGTAAACCGTGCTCTACTGAAGCAACGCTGGGACGCGCTGGACAACTTCGGCGAGTCCCGGTGCACTGGCTAGGTCGACGGACTCTACCAACGTCAGGAACGCCTCGAAGTTCTCGATATCGACATGTGGGTAGAGATTCTGCCACACGATGTGCGGAATGAGCTCGTCCTCTTTCGCCGCCACTAATACGTCTACCCAACGCGCGAGCTTGTCGATCTTCTCAAATTTGCCGATCGCAATTGCAAGTTGTAGCAGCACGTCAGGCTTGGCTTCTGGCAGAAGCCCCAGCGCCGCCTTCACAGCTGATTCGCTGCTGGGATGCTGCTCACCAATCGCACGAATCGCCCAGGCCTGGACCGTCGCCGAATCGCTGGCCAGCAACTGCGTCGCAAATTCAGGTGTGAGTGCGTCTCCACCAATCAAGGACCAAAGCGCACCGTACCGCACATTAGTTGGTTGGTCGGGATTGGTAACCAGCGATTGAAGCTGTTCGGTGACACCATTGCAACCAGATTCGCTAAGCAGACGCTGGGCGGTTTGCCGGACATGGACATTGGAGTGGCCGAGATAATCAACTAGCTGCTCCGGTGCAGCGCCAGCCAGTGTGACCGGTTCCGGACGGCCAGTAGCGGAGTGGACGACGCGGTAAAGCCGACCGTGACCACGATCCACGCCTTCGGGATCTGCGCTAGCGTCCTGGTAGCAGTGGTAGCGGTCGTACCAATCCAGGACGTAAAAGCAACCGTCGGGTCCAACCTTTTGCGCGACGGGCATAAACCAAACGTCATCGGCCGAAAGAAAATCCGGCTCGCCGGTCGCATGGTAGGTCGAGCCGCGTCGATGGAGGCGGTCGACGTTAATGCAGTTTCCGTGAATATTCCCCATCATCAACAGGTCGCGGTACTCGGCCGGGTAGGCCTCCGAATCGAAATAGGTGATGCCGCAATAGGCTGCCATCTGGTGTTTATGGTCAACGATCGACTCGATTTTCCAAGTGTGTTCCGGGTACGGACCACCCTGTCGATGGTAGTAACCGGTCTCGGTTAGGTGCCACAAATGGTCGATCACACAGGCGCTGATAAACGCGCTGCCTTCAGGATCGAACGCGATCCCCCAAGGGTTGCTTGTACCCTCGCAAAAGAGTGAAAATTCGCGTGTCTTGGGATCGATGCGGAACATCGCGCACGTGAATTCGAAGACCTTGCCATTTTGTTCAACGCGACATGGGTTGAACACTCCGTTGAGACCGTAGAGGGCTCCGTCGGGTCCCCAAGTGAGAGCATTGGGCAGTTCATGGGTGTCGCGGCGTCCGAAGCCAGTTACCACGACCTCACTTTTGTCCGCTCTGTCATCACCGTCGGTATCTTGCATGAACAGGATGTCGGGCGCGTTCGCCACCCAGACTCCGCCGTGGCCGACTGCGATCCCCGACGGGATGTTCAGCCCCTCTGCGAAGATCTTGACGGTTTCAAACCGCCCGTCACCATCGGTATCTTCCAGGATCTTGATTCTATCGCGGCCCGGCCCCGGTTCATGACGTGGATATTCAAAAGACTCCGTCACCCAGATCCGGCCGCGCTCGTCGAAGCACATCGCCACAGGGTTCATAATATCGGGCTCAGCAGCGACCAGTTCAACGTGGAATCCTTCGGGGACCTGCATCTTCGCTAGGGCTACTTTTGGGCTTAGCGGTGGTCCCGGCGGTTTCGCTTGGCGACGTGGAATCGTGATGCGACCTTCCTGGGCTATTGTCACGTCGGGGACTACGAAGCCTGTTGCGATACACAAGGCTATTAAGGCAAATCGCATAGCGGTCGCGACTCCTGCTATTGAGTACTGGAAGACTATCGGGCCAGCTATTTTACCCAAGCACGATCACACGATGTTGCGAGGGCGAACAAAGAATCGCGGTGTCGGAGGCATCCCACGTAGGTGAGTCTCTCCCAGACTCGCGGGTCTATCGGGTTAAATCGCGGCGCCAGTGTTGGAGAGACTGGCGTACGTGTTGGCGATCCGCGTAAACCGATCCTTTTGCTCGCTCTTGAAAATTTTGCCCGTTCTGTTCGGTTTTCGCGCCCGGAACGAGTGCTTGGCTGCACTAGATCCGATACAAAGCAATTCAGCATTCTGACGGGAGGAAGTCAATGGCCGATTCGCCGATACCGAGTTTAGTTGTCCGCATCGGGATCTTACTGGTCTGCATCAATTGCGCGAGAGTTGGGAATTGCCAGCCCCAGCGCCGCGATCTTTCTCAGTTTAGTGCGAGTCCACACCAATTCGTTGCTCACATGAATGTCGTGCAGCGGAACAACTCGCACTTGATCACGGTATCCGGTTCTGCCCTACGAAGGTACGACTTGGCTAGTGGTCAGGAAGAGGCTGTCGTGTTCGATTTGACGGAATTGAACAAACGCGCAGGTAGCTATCGCATTACTTCGTCGGAGAACGGCGGCTGGTTTTCGCTTCGACAATACCGGGACAAGGATGACATACGGCACTACCTATTCGATGAGAGTGTGTGGGCATGCTCTGATCCGATACAACCCATTGCAACGTGGAAAACTGGATCTCTCTATCGCTGCCAGCTTTTTGAGAGCGAGCGGCTCATCGTCCAATCGCAAGATATGGGCAGGCGCAACGAGCTGCAGGTTCGTCGCCTGGAAGATCCGAATGCGATAACCAAACGAGTAGCAATCCCCGGCAAATTTCATGGAGGGTGGCTAGAGGGCGACCGCCTCCTCGCATACTGCGCGAAGAATTCGCCGCCTCTTCGAATGAAACTGCTTGATATCGATTTAACGGCTGAAAAAATCAATGGGAATGCGGTCCTGCCGCCGATAGCGCCCCCTGACACGTTACACCGCCTTTTACCCGAGCCAGGAGCTCTATTGGTGTCGTCGCTTGATTCGCGCGGAACTTGCTGCCTATTGATGCTTCGAGCCGGACAGCCTTCTGGTTTGTTGGCCGCCAGTGAGAGGGTACCTTCGCTGAAAACCCTTGGGCACCTTAGAGCTATCTGGTCATCGCCAAATGGCCGATTTGTGTCGTGGCTTGCCACTCCCCATACGTCACAGTTACATATCTTAGACCTAAAGGAAGTTCGCGAGATTGCAGAACTATCGCTTATGAATCGAGAGAAATTCGTTACGCTCACCAACGATGCTCGTTTTCTCGTAACTTCTATCGACCAGGACGACAATGGTGTCTGGTCTCAGAAGCTATTCGTGTACGAGCTTTACTAGCACAGGGATTCGGTGCAACGAGGAGTGTATGCGTCGTTGCACGTCTTGAGCTATTTCAGCGGTGTCCTGCGTGCGCGTTGGCAATCGTGTAGACTGTCGGCCTATAAGTTCTGACTGGGTATTAGGGTTGGCCGCGATTTATTGGGGAGACTAATGATGAGTGATCGGACGGTAAAGATGGCGATGGTTGGACTTGGCTTCGGTGCGGAGTTTATCCCGATCTACCAAGCCCATCCGGCTGCCGAAGTCGCTGCAATTTGCCGCCGAAACGAAGAGGAACTGAACAAAACTGGCGATCAATTCGGAATCGCATCCCGCTACACGAAATTCGAAGAAGTCCTGGCCGATCCGAACATTGACTGCGTGCACATCAATAGCCCTATCGGTGATCACGCCTGGATGTCGCTTCAGGCACTGGACGCCGGCAAGCACGTGATGTGTACGGTCCCGATGGCAACCACCATCGAAGAGTGCCATCAGATCTGCGAAAAGGTCAAAGCGACCGGTTTGAAATACATGATGGCCGAAACGGTTGTGTACAGCCGTGAGTTTCTATTCATCAAAGAGATGTACGAGAAAGGTGAACTCGGCAAGATCCAGCATCTAGCGGCTTCGCACCCGCAAGACATGGACGGCTGGCCGAGCTATTGGGAATCAATGATCCCCATGCACTATGCCACGCATGTTGTCAGTCCTTGTTTGGGGCTGACGAATTCTCTGGCCGAGTCGGTAAGCTGCTTTGGTTCAGGAACCGTACGAGAATCGATCGCTGAAAAGTCGGGATGCAAGTTCGCTGTGGAAAGCTGCCATATCCGACTCAAAGATTCCGATGTTACCGCGCACATCTGGCGGTTCCTGTACGATGTCGCTCGACAGTATCGCGAGAGTTTCGACGTGTACGGAACGAAAAAGAGTTTCGAATGGACGCTGGTCGAAAACGAGCCCCATGTGATTCACACAGCCAAAGAACCCGAACCAGAAATCCCCAGCAAGATTGAGATCCCAGACTTCGCGCACCTGTTGCCTGAGGAAATCCAACGCTTCACTTTGCCTGCAGAAATTCACGACGCAGAGCACTTGTCGTTCGTTCAAGGTGGAGGACACGGTGGCTCGCACCCGCATATGGTGCACGAGTTTGTCAGCTCGATCATCGAAGATCGTGATCCTTGGCCAAACGCACCAATCGCCGCCAACTGGACGTGTACCGGTATTTGTGCCCACCAGTCTGCCATGAAGGGCGGTGAGATCGTGCCGCTGCCAGACTTCAGCTAGCACGAAAGCGAAAAAGACTCCCCAATACCGCAGAGCTAGCCTCTGCGGAGTGCCTCGATTGGGTCCAGTCGAGCTGCTTGGCGG
>DNPC01000821.1 GCA_003501565.1 Planctomycetaceae bacterium
GGGCGGCGTTTCGGAGAGCACCCATACGTTCGGTATCTTTGCTAGCTTCGCAAGCCAAGGTGCGTTGGCAACCCACGACGATCCGAGCAAGGCATCACGACCATTCGACGTTGACCGAAATGGAATCGTGGTTTCCGAGGGGGCCTGCATCTATGTGCTCGAACGACTTAGCGATGCGAAAAAGCGAGGCGCTGAGATTGTCGCAGAAATCGTCTCGTATGCGATGAACACCGATGCAACGGATTTCGTACTTCCCAACCCAGAACGCCAGCGTGAATGCGTCGAACTGGCCTTGCAGCGTGGGAACCTAAATGCCGAAGACATAGACATCGTGTCGACGCATGCGACAGGCACAACCAGTGGAGATAACCAAGAGTGTTCTGCGCTTCGCGAGGCATTTCGAGATTGCCCCCGCACGCATTTTAACAACACGAAGAGTTTTATCGGGCACACCATGGGCGCTGCCGGTGCGCTTGAACTTGCTGGTAACCTACCCAGCCTGCATGACAAGGTTTGTCATCCCACGATCAATGTCGATAGCTTGGACCCCGACTGTGCGCTGGACGGATTGGTTCTGAACGAACCGAAAGAACTTGATCGTTGCGACTATATCTTGAACAACTCCTTCGGCATGCTCGGCATCAATTCTGTCGTCATCGTCCGGCTGGTCTAGCAAGCTCGTATAGTTGCGCTGTAACCCAGTCGGAGTGCACTAACCGGTTTCAACGAGGATCGTTCTGTATCCGTAGCCGCAAGAGACGAGCACCATGACCAGTACCGGCGGCGAGCATTACGGCAACTTCGATGCGGAGTCGCCCAGCCCCGTTGGTCGTCCGGCAAAACCTGGACGAGCAAGCCCAAGTGGACCAGCCAAAGGCTCAGCGCCCAAAGTGCGAGTGCTGTTCCGATGCTGCAACGTCTACATGCCCATCACGATACCGCAGCGGGTCCTGAACGGAGAACTCAGTAGCTGGCGTTTCCACTGCCCCCGATGTGCAGGACTCGTTGAGATTCCCTTTGACGATTGATAGAAGATTCGCAGTCCACGTTGAAGAGTAGGTTGCAAATTGCTCAAAGGCGCACACGCGTCAATAGTCTAACTCCGCTGCATCGCGACGATCGGGTCGAGTTTTGCGGCTCGCCAGGCGGGGAAAATGCTGGCTAGAACACAAATCGTAAGCGAAACGACGAATACTATAGCGATCGGTATCGGACCGAACCGAAAAAGCGTAGAAGCCACTTCTCCGCCCAATCGGTATTCCAAATACATCTGAAGAAAACTCTGCCCTGCCCAACCCACAACAAAACTAAGCAACGTTGCAATTAGTGCCCCCGCAAAGCCGAGTATCGCGCCTTCGCAAACCATAAGCCATAGCAGCGCACGATCCGTTGCACCCACGCTCTTCATGATTCCAAATTCTGGCGTGCGTTCTAAGACTGAGACCAGCAGTGTATTGGAAATCCCGATCCCGGCCGTCAGCAGGATGGCTGCGGCGATTCCCAAGACCACCCAAGCACTTTCATCAATACTACGTTCCATCGCTTCGATAATGCGAACCGCGGAGTAGGTCGTGGCCCCCTGGTTTTCCAGGAGCTCTTCGATTTCCGCCAAATCTTGGGTGCTGTTTACCGTTAACATCGCTCCATGAAACGTGTCTTGGTCAAATACATCCTGAAAAATTTGGTTCGCGAGCTTTGAATGGATTCCTACGTTTCCGTAGCCTTCATGCCAGTGCCCCCGGAATAGGCGTGCGATCCCGTCGGAGTCTCCCTCCATGAGAACACCTGCAACCCTGGCATTGAGTGTGACACTCGGCGTCTCCTTCAGTTGTTGCCCTGGCGGTTCAAACAACGACCGGAGAGTATCCTTTTGAGCCTCCGTCAGCGAAGTTTTGTCTAGTTCTGACATCACCGTAGCAATCGAGCTCATGAACTGCGCTTGTTGGGCTAGCTGTCCGGTGCTCAGGTCACCCCAGTTTTCAGTCAGCATTTGGAAGACTTGCCGCTGCTTAGGTGGGGCTGACTCGTAAATCAACCTGATCGGTCTGCCGATCAGTGATTCGACTTCTTCGTCGCTGCGATAACCCAACTGATACGCTGTGAATTCGTCTAGCAATACGTCAGGCAAGCCGGCCTCAGAGTATTCTTCCGCACCGGTGTCTCCGGCAATCAACCGGCCTTTGAGCAATCCGCTTGCTGGATCGGCCCCGTAGGCCTGAACGCTTATCGATTGCGGCGGGGCATCGGCGTCGAAGTCTTCCGATTCCCGACTCGGCACTTCGATGCGACAGCGCACGGAAATCTCGGGAACCACGCTCACAATTTTCTTGTGTTTCTCTAGCTCGGTGATTGACTGGTCATTCAATTCCCATCGCTTATCTGGGCGGTTTTCACGCTGCCATTTCCATTCAAGTTGTTGTCGAATGCGTTCGCGCCGCTCCGGCGACATTTCGCCCTCGACGACCATCGCTTCGTCGGGAGGTGTCACTACAGAGTAGCTGCTTGCAACTAACCCAATTTGGCGGGCCGTCTCTGACGAATCAAACAGTATTCGAACTGCCTCCTTTACGCCACGCACACCGGCTGCAGTCATTAAAAGTACGATACATCCAACGACAATTCCTAGCAGATTTAGTAGCGTTCGCGCCTTGCGGAAGCGCAAATTGTGCACGGCCATCCGGATGATGTCTGCCATATTCATGCGGCGACCTCGTCGAGTTGTCCATCACTCATTCGCAGCATGCGATTGCACAGGCGGTGGCCGACATCCGTATCATGTGTCACGAGCAAGAACGTCCGTCCACTAGCATCACACAGTTCTTTGATGAGCTCCACGATCTCACCAGCTGTAGCTGAATCAAGGTTGCCGGTTGGTTCGTCTGCGAGAACGACTTGCGGTTCGTTGACCAGTGCCCGAGCTATGGCAACACGCTGTTGTTCCCCGCCCGAAAGCTGGTAGGGATGATGGTCGAGGCGATGCGACAATCCAACGCGTTTCAGCCACTCGGCCGCCTTTTGTTGTCGCGCGTTTTTGGGCAAGCCAGCGAAAACCAAAGGCAGTTCAACGTTTTGCAACGCCGTGCGCTGCGGGATGAGCTGGAAAGCTTGGAAAATGACTCCGATCGTTTGCATCCGATAGGCAGCCATCTCGTTGGAGGTCAATTCGTGGAGCGGTCGCCCGCCGACCTGTAGTTCCCCAGACGTTGGTCGATCCAGTCCGGCCAACAGGTTCAGCAGAGTTGATTTGCCGCTGCCGCTCTTGCCGACAACTGCAACTCGCTGTCCCGAAGGTACGTCAATGTCCAGCGCACGCAAAGCTTGGACATGATGCGCCCCGTCATATACCTTGCTTAGTTGTCTGGCAACAATTGCGGGCGGTGCATCCACTGGTTCCAACCTTCTTCGCTCAGCGTGCTGCGTTCTTCTCACGTCGCAGTCGTGCATGGGGCTCGCATCACCGGCGAACTTGAAAGAAATTAGTGTAGTCCACTTTCCGCGCTATGTCTTGGCACTTAGCTCACCTCGATTCGCTAGCAGTGCAACTAAGACAGTGGCTAGGGGAAGCAGGGCATCTGAAGCAGCACGATGGGCCAGCTGTCAGCTATCGTGTGCCTTCAACCTTGCCCGTAACGTGCCGCGGTGAATTCCTAGTATTTCCGCTGCATTGGCGCGATTGCCCGCCGCATGCTTGATCGCGAACTCAAATAAGCCTGGCTCGACGGCGTTCTGGAACGCTGCGAGCAAGTCCGTTGTATCGGGATGCGTATTCATGTAATCTCGCGCCCATGTGACGACTGCCTCTGCTACGGAGGTTGAGGATCGGGCGGCCGACGACTCCGGAAAGTCCGCAAGCTGAAAACGTCGCTTCCCAGCCCAAACTGCGGCTTGGCAAACTGCGTTCTTCAGTTCACGAACGTTACCTGGCCACGGGCGCTTGGCTAGTTCGCCAATCAATTCGTCGCTCATTAGCTCGCTTGCCCGCATCCCGTGTGGAGCCAAAAAGTGCTCGCAAAGAAGCAGGATGTCTTCGGGGCGCTCACGAAGTGGTGGTAGGTGGATTTGCAAACCATTGAGCCGGTGAAACAAGTCCTCTCGGAACGCGCCCACAGCGACCGCGGATTCCAAATCACAGTTCGTTGCGGCTAGTACGCGAACGTCGCACTTCCGAGTCACCGATTCGCCGACTCGAGAGTACTCGCCTTGTTCAAGTACGCGCAGGAGCTTCGCTTGGAGGCTGAGTGGCAGTTCCCCGATTTCGTCAAGCAATACGGTCCCGCCTTGAGCGGTTTCGAACAAGCCAGCGCGTTCGACTTCTGCGCCCGTGAAGGCGCCTCTGGCGTGCCCGAACAATTCACTCTCAATCAGCTCAGGGTTCATCGCCACAGGTGCCACGGCCAGGTATGGCTGTTCATGTCGGCTACTGTTTGCAACGATAGCCGAGGCTACAACCTCTTTTCCTGTTCCTGTTTCTCCGGTAATCAACACAGACATATCGCTGAACGCAAAGAAAGCGATCTGCCGGAAAACAACTTGCATCGCGGCGGATTTTCCAACCAGGGTCTGCTGGTGTTCAGTTGAGTTTTCCGATTCTCTGCGATGCCCTGTATAGTGACCGATGTTTTTGGTGCAAGCTTCTGTCACATCACGCAAATCAAACGGCTTAGTCAGATAGTCTGAGGCGCCTTGTCCAACGGCGGCCACTGCAGTCTTCAGATCGCCGAATGCGGTCATGATGATGACAGGTGTCGTCGACTCTAGTGACTTGAATTTCGATAGGGCGGAAAGCCCGTCCTCACCAGGCAATCGGACGTCCAGGAAGATAATTTGGGGCGGCTCTTTTGCCGCCTTGGCCAGACCTTCTTCGGCCGACGCAGCCACATCGACCTGGTAACCTTTTTCCGTCAGAGAACGTTCGATTGCCCAACAAATCGCATGTTCATCATCAACGACCAAAACACGACCATTCGGTTTTGAGCGAGTTTTGGCGGATGCTTTCACGGCGGTCGCTGACATGGCTGGAATTTTCTCCATGGGGGCGCATTTTTCTAACGGCATGCGAGCGGCATCAGGAAATCAGCTGGAAGCGTCAGGCCGATCCGCGTTGGTGCTATCTGGTGTGATTCGAACGGGAACGACAATGACAA
>DNPC01000886.1 GCA_003501565.1 Planctomycetaceae bacterium
GCCCGCCGTTTTCGATGCGGTTGTTTCTGATGGTTCTCGCGCAGTCGAGGAGTTCGTCTGCGCAGTGGAACGAGCCCCTTCCGATGTCCTTGGTGCCGCTTCATCGCGATCAATTCGATCGATCGGTGCACTGTTTAGCTGAACGCTGTGCCGCTGAGGCTCGTGCCGCTGAACTTCTTGCCGCTGAGTCCCGTGCGGCTGGTACAGAGGTTTGGAGAAGGTCTCTGAAATGTCGATTTGGTCGAACCGGAGAGTCGACTGGTCGTCCAGTTTTAGAACAACCGGTCCATCCGAGCCGGTTTGGTCATATGAATCAAAGTCACCGGAGGGTCGATCGTTTTTCTCTGCTTTCGCCGAGTTGTCGTCAGCTTGGCTAGGTTCTACGTGAGGCGACGCCGCAGTTGGTTCGTGAGCAACGTCGCTACGGCGGCTGGTAGCCTCGGACCAATCAGTCTGTTCAACCTGGGGAGTTGCCGTGGATTCCAGGTCGTCGAGACTTGCTAATAGATGATCTACTAAACCAGCAATTTCAGCGGACCGCTGCAGAACCGTTTGCGCATCTGCCCCATTGGCTTCACTGGACAGATCGGCACTCTCCTCTGTGGACAGCTCGAACGTTCGGGCGAGCTCCTGCTCATCTGCACCTACGTTTGATTCAGGTGTTTGAGATTCTTCGTCTGCATCGCGATCGATCCAGTGTGGCTGAACGCGGCATCCTGAAAGCAGTTCTTCGAGACGACCAACTGCGTCAAACGCGTGCAGCGATGGTGAAGCCGACTGTTCCGGCGGGCCGCTCTGCAATCCCCCGCTCTGCAATTCACCGGGCTGTAGATCCTCTGGCAGCTCGAAATCGTGTTCTGCCGGTACGGCGCGTTCTGTGTGCGGGGACGGCGACGCTCCAGTCGCCGGCAAATCGAATCGCTGCTTCTGCTCAGCAGTATCCTTCGACGTTGGCTCCTTCGACGTTGACTCCATCGAAGTCGGCTCCATCCTGCCTGATGATTGCCTGCGATTGTCGCTGTCGAGTTTATCAAGAAGCCGTAGTTCATCCGCAGACAACGCAACAAAGCTGTCATCGTCTTCAACTTCAACTAATTCCGGTTGCGTCGCAAAGCGATTGGTGGCGGCAGCTGTGGCCGCGAAGGGCGACTCTGCGACGTGGGCAACAGCAGGCTCAGCTTCTAAAGAAAGTGGCGATGCTTTCTCTACAGCCAACGTATCGCCGGCCACTTTATTTGCGGCCAGCACGTCTTCTTCAACGAGGTCACCGGCAAGTATCCAGCGAAGCATTGGCAAACTAGCTGCACTGATCAGCAACCCGGCTGAACAACCCCAGATCAGACCGCCTTGGACGACTGTGTTGTGCAGTCCCAGCCAAGGCACGAGCGGATAACTGTCAACGCGCAGCCAGAACGATGCCAATTCGGGATGCGTTAATGACTTTGCACCCAGGTCGCCAACTATTGGAGCGGCCGCCAACGCAATGAAGGCTGAGCATGCCGCCGCTGCAAAGGCGACCGGCAAATGAATCGGCAGTATGCCCGCAATCCCAAGGACCAAGAATCCCAACACTGGATTGTTTGCTACCCCGCCGGCGATCACACCCAGGAGAATTGCGATCGCGATTTGAAGTGGCCGGTGACGCGACGACGTTGTCCGAAGCGCTCTAGCGAGCAGTTTTCGCATGGAGTCTCCTACGAGCAGATGGTCGACTGTCGGCGGACTTTGCCCCCTGCCCGAAACGGCAAGGCGAATACTCTTCGGGTAAATGGCGTTAAACCGGAAAGCGCAGTTCTCCCTAAGATCTTCTTCGCTTTGTTCAGGCCGTAACGTTTAGTTAAATTGGGATTCCTTGTCCGGATACATAAATTTTTCTCGTTCCATTAGTGCTTGAAAGCGCTGCTGGAGCCCCATTTAGCCTGAATGCCCCATCTTGCTGCGCGGCCGAAATTGACGTCTATTTATTGCTGAATGGGCACGAGCAAATTGGCAAATTTAAAGAAACTGCTGCGCGAGGTCGGCCGACCGCAGTTCCACGAATGCCCGCTCTCGCCGACACACTCCAACCGGTTTGGCGACAGTGACCAAAGGTGTCACGCCATACCGCTAGAATGACAGCAATGGGACGCACGGAGATGGCTTACGAAGAGCCTCGGAGCGTCTGCAGGATATTGGCACGACGCGTTTCTCTGAAGGAGCATTCTGGTGGCCCGGCGACTTGCGCGGCATTTTCTTGGCCTCGAAAAACCGATTCTGCACAGCGTCGTTGATCGCTTGTTGGCCGAACACGCCAGCAGTGATCCGGAACTGAAAAGCTGCGACCTACGCAATCTGACCGTTGTGCTGCCATCGAGCTTGGCTGCCAGGCGGCTCAACGAATTGCTCGTTTTGCGTGCAGAGCAAGAACGCGTGTTGCTGTATCCCCCAAAGATTGTGACTCTGGGCACATTGCCCGAACGGTTTTACGTTGCCAAACAACCATTCGCTAGCGACCTTGTGCAGGAACTCGCTTGGGTTCAGGCTCTGCGTGGTGTTCCCCGTGAGCAACTGCTTCGCATCGTTCCCATCCCACCAGCTGCAGATTCGCATAGTGCTTGGCTGGAACTGGGCAAAATGCTCGCTGGCATCCATCGCGAGGCGGCGAGTGAACGACTCGACTTTCATGCTGTAGCCAGTGCGCTTGGCGGATCGGAGAAGGAACGTTGGCATGCGTTGACCGTTGTACAACGGGCTTACCTAGATCTACTTGACGAAATCGGGCTTTGGGATGTTCAAACGGCTCGACTCTATGCCCTCCAACACGATGAAGTACAAAAGCAAGCGGCCTCAAGCCCCAATCAAAAAATCATCGCGATCGCGTGCGTTGACCTCAATGCAACCCAGCGCGGATTCCTTGCGGCCGTTGCAGAACAAGTCGAGGTTTGGATAGGGGCAGATGCCGAACAATCCCTTGCATTCGACGACTATGGCTGCCTTAATACTTCGTATTGGCAAGTTGCTTCGCTAGATCTTCCGCCGAGCACTTTACTGGTCACTGACAGCCCCAACGACCAGGCCGAATTAGTCGCCGGGGTTCTTGCCGAAATGGGCGATCGTTACCACGTCCGTGAACTGACAATCGGAGTTCCGGATGCGGAAATTATCCCGAACATTCGGCAACAACTCGATCTATGTGGAGTCGAATCCCGTTACGGCCCCGGTGCATCTCTGTCACGCAGCGAGCCAGTTCGACTGCTGAACTTGATTGCACAGTACCTGGCGCTCGGTCGTTACGGTGACTTTGCCGCGCTCGTTCGACACCCCGCTGTAGAAAAAATGGTGCTCGCCAGTCGCAAACCACCTGGGGACGACTGGTTAAGCCAACTCGACCGGTATTCCCAGACTGCATTGCCGAAACAGATTGACGATTTCGTTAATGAGGAAGCGGAAGGGGCCGAAACTTACCAACTCGTTTCTCAGCTAATTCAAAAGTGGCTTAAGAAACTAAATGGCAAGAAGCTCACCGCGTCAGCATGGGTGCAGCCGGTTTTGGGCGTGCTAAAGGCGGCCTACGGGAACCAACAAGTCGACTTGAGCGACGATGGCCAGACGCCCTACTTCGCGGCCGCAAAAAGCGTAGCGGAAGCACTAATTTCGCTGCGTGATATCCCGCAAGGCCTCGAACCCACCCTGACGCTCAGCGAATTGATTGAATGGCTAAATCGTTCGATCTCGGGAACGTCAGTCCCTGAACCAGCAAGTACTAGTGCAATCGAATTGCTCGGTTGGCTCGAATTAGCACTCGACGATGCACCAGGACTGATCCTCACCGGTGTACATGATGGTGTACTACCCGAGAGTGTAAGCGCCGACGCGTTCCTGCCCAACGGATTGCGACGACAGCTTGGCCTGATGGATAACGCGCGGCGTTATGCCCGCGACGCTTATTCGATGCACGTATTGATCAGAACGCGGCAAGATCTCCGGGTTGTGGTGGGGCGGACCAGCCCTGATGGCGATCCTCTCGCACCCAGTCGGCTTTTAACCGCCTGCACATTGGAAGAGTTGCCCGGCCGAGTCTTACACCTGGTAGACGAAGAAGTAACAGACCGCTTGCCGCCAACAGCCACGCGTTGGAAAGCTGTATCGGGCGGCAGTCGTTTGCATATCCCCAAGCCGCCTGGCGGCCCGTGCAAACTTACACGCATGAGTGTCACTGCCTTTCGGGACTACCTCGCTTCTCCGTTCCGATTCTACCTGAAACATGTGCTCAAATTGCGAGACGAAGACGACGGCTCAAAGCAATTGGATGCCGCGGGGTTTGGTGTCCTGGTACACGAAACACTTGACGGCCTCGGCGAAACAGAAATGGCAACCTGCGGCGATGAAGAACGAATCGCCGATTTCTTGGTGGAGCGTCTCCACCAGTTGGCTGAAGCTTGCTACGGTCCGGCGCCGCCACCGGCCGTGCTGATACAGATCGAACAAGCCGAGCAACGTCTGCGTGCGTTCGCGCCCAAGCAAGCTCAGCGTGCCAGAGACGGCTGGGAGATCAAGTACGTCGAAGAGTCCGTTGGTACTGAACATGATGTTCGCATAGGAACTGATGAACATTTCGTAAGACTCATCGGGCGCATCGACCGAATCGATTTCCATCGTGAAACCGGCCGATGGGCGATATGGGATTACAAAACAAGCGAGTCGGCGAAAAACCCGCTCAGCGTTCATTACTCTAAGACCGAAGGCCGTTGGCTGGATCTTCAGCTTCCGCTGTATAGACACCTTGCCAAGAAGCTGAACATTCCTGATGAACCCCTGCTGGGATACATATCGATTCCCAAGCAGGCGATGGAAACGGGCTTCTTTCCAGCCAAATTCACCACTGCACAGTTAGCTGAGGCCGACGCAAAAGCCCACAGCGTCGGGCGATCAGTGCGCCTTGGTGAATTTTGGACCGAAGATTCTCCAGAGGAAGTCAAGTTCGACGATTTCGCGCGAATCTGCCAAACTGGCGTCCAAGTTGTTCAAACCGACGCACCTGACAAACCAGTTTCGCGATTCCAGCTGCCAGAATACGAACTGTCGAAGGCTGACATTGCTGAAGCCAAAACCCATCTTGACGAACCCAAGGCTACCGCACTTGATCTCGCACCAGAGGTCATCCGGGCTTCTGCCGGAACCGGCAAGACATATCAGCTTAGCAACCGCTTGCTTCGGATTATCCTAGCCGGCCACGAGGTCGACAATATCCTTGCGACTACTTTCACTCGCAAAGCAGCTGGCGAAATCATGCACCGAGTCTTGCAGCGACTCGCTCTGGCCTGCACCAATGCTGAACGTTTGGAAGAGCTAGGTCATGCATGTGGAATGCCGGAGCTATCCACGGGACGTGCCTTGGCTGCGCTGCGTCGTGTCACCGCGTCTATCCATCGACTGCGAATCGGCACCTTGGATAGTTTCTTCTCACAGATTGCCCGAACGTTTTCGCTTGAAATGGGTTTGCCACCTGGGTGGTCGACCATGGATCCTGTTCGCGAACCACAGTTTCAGCTGGAAGCCATTTCTCGGCTGTTGGACGGACACGATCGACGCAAATTGGTCGAGCTGGTTCGGATGCTTGCTAAGGGCGAGTCGAGTCGCCAAGTAGTCGAACAAGTGCTGCAAACTGTCGGAAGCGGTTACGTCATCTACCGCAATACCAAGCCAGAGGCTTGGGACCAGCTACCGATTGAAAAGGGGCCCAGCGAATCGGCGATCGAATCGGCGCTATTAACGCTTGAAAATACGAGACTGAATCACAAGAGCGCCGACCCACAACTTGAGCAGCTCCATCTTGCTTGCAGCATTGGCGATTGGGAATCGGTGATTTCCCACGGTATTTTCTCTCGATTAGATGACGAAGAACCAACTTACTACAGGAAAAAACTCCCCACGGATTTGGTCCATGCCCTGGGTGTGATTGCCGATAGGGCTGCCGCCGAGTTGCTGCCCATCAGACGTAGTCAAACGTTGGCCAGTCATTCAGTTTTGACCGCCTATGATTCCGAATACACCTCCCTGACACGGGCGTCCCGTCAACTCGGATTTAGTGACGTTGCGTACTATCTCGCCAGTTGGCTCCGTAAACAACAACGCAGCAAGTCGGCCGAAGATACAGTTGCGGCCATGGAAACCCGATTGGATTGCGGCGTCGAGCATCTCCTCCTGGATGAATTTCAAGACACAGCCCCGGAACAATGGGAAATCCTCGCTCCGCTGGCTGCTCCGCTGGCAGACCCACCGGCGGCAAATCCACCGGCGGCAAATCCACAGAGCAACTCGCAAAGTAGCCCACCGGCCGCTCCTCACGGTAGCTCAATTGCCAACATGCTCA
>DNPC01000682.1 GCA_003501565.1 Planctomycetaceae bacterium
TTCAAGGTTTTCGGATAGGTTCTTAGCACGATCGCTAAGATTCTCGCAAATCTGCGCTCGAGGCTGCTGTCTTCACCAGTCGCTCGCAGAAACAATCACTCGAATTCGCCCCAGACGGCCGGGACCTGAAAATCGGCAGGTTGGCGATTCGGCGGAATGTTCGGCTCGACGGCTTGCTGGCTGTATTCATCCAGCAGCCCGCGCAGTCGAGTCGCGATTTCAGGCTGCTTCGCAAATAGGTTCTCACTTTCGGCGGGATCATCGGCGAGATTGAACAACTCCCAAGTCTCTTTAGCGGGAGCCTTCGTTTGGTTGGCAGAAACGCCACCGTTTCGAACCAATTTCCAGTCACCTGCTACGACGGCACCAGTGAAGGGAGTTGCGTTAAGCAAGATTGACTCGTGCGGCGAAGGCGCTCCTTCAGCGATCGTATGCCACGCGTCGCGACCATCGAGTGGTTTCTCTTGACTCAATTTCCCACCAGCCAGGCCAAGCAGCGTCGGATACAAGTCGACAACGTGCAGAGCCTCAGCGACCTCTTCGCCCGGAGCTAAGCGGCCTTCCCAAACGGCGATTGTCGGACTGCGGACTCCGCCTTCGTAGAGTTTCCCTTTTTGCCCACGCCAGGGGCCGACTGAACCAAATTGACGAATGCCTCCATTGTCACTGGTAAATAAGACCAGAGTATCCTTCGCCTCAAAGCCGCTCTTATCTAGCTGCTGCATCACCTGACCAATTGCGGCATCCATACAGGCAACCATAGCAGCGTAGATACGGCGTTTCTTATTCGGAATGTGTTTGTATTGGTCAATGTAGTGTTGCGGCGCCTGAATTGGAGAATGTGGAGCGTTAAAGGGCACGTACAAGAAGAGTGGTTTTGACGGATCATGTTGCTCAATGATCCGTGACGCCTCTTTGGCAATCAAGTTCGTGGTGTAGCCTGGATCGTCGCTTCTCATGTCGTTGCGATGCCAGTCATGTCCACCGTCGCGAACGTGTGTAAAGTAATCCAGCGCTCCGTTGTAATGACCATACTGAAAATCGAATCCCCGCCGCATCGGCAAGAATTCAGACGCATTGTGCCCAAGGTGCCACTTACCCACGATGGCTGTCGTATAACCCAGCTGTTGGAGTGCTTGTGGCAATGTGCGTTCGTCCACGGGCAACCCATGTGCAGCCCACGGGCGCACCACACCGCACTGCAATCCCAGACGGATTGGATGCCGCCCTGTCAGCAAGGCACCGCGTGTTGGCGAACATACCGGCATCACATAAAAGCGACTCAGCCGCGTGCCCGAAGCCGCCAGAGCGTCGATGTTCGGCGTCTTAATCTGGCTGCCGTGATAACCGACATCCCCCCATCCAAGGTCATCGGCCAAGAAGACGATGATATGCGGCTGAGTCGCCCGGGCGTTATCCTTGGCGGCGATGTTTGCGCTAAAGAAAAAGCTGCCGAGCAATACGAAACTAACCCACCAGCACACACATTCTGTTTTCGCCATAGTGCTCTTCTCAAACTGCCGATTCTTGTAACTCTAGATGGCTCGTGTGAAATCCGGACTTTGCAATCGACGGCGTGGCAAACATGTTTTCCCCTATCGCCATCAGCAAAATTGCTACACTCGGACCAGTTTTAGCGCGTGCCTACGTTCAAGTGAAAATGCTGAAAAGTGCGTAGACCGAACTCTTTCTCAAATTCACGATCTTCCTAATCAAGACTCTCCGCAATCAAGATCCCGGAATGACTTCAGTCTTAAACTTCTCAATCGCTTGCTGCATTGAGCGGGAGATCTCCGAACGTTCCTGTGACACGTCAACGGTTTCGCCGGGATCAGTCGCTAGATCAAATAACTGTACGTTGTCTTGCTTGACTATCATTTTCCAATTGCCGCGACGCATCGCCGTGCCTAGTTTCGGTTCGTAGCCGAAGAAAATGTCGCGCGGCGTGAGGGCAGTTTGATCGATGATGTGCTCTCGCACACTTACTCCGTCAAGGTTGTCGGGGTTGTCACTAGCGATGCCTGCGATCTCTGTTAACGTTGGAAAGAGATCGAACCCAACGATAAGCTGATCGGACTTGGTGCCAGGTTTGACTTTCCCTGGCCAGCGCACGATCGCCGGAACGCGGTGACCGCCTTCATAGTGGCTGAATTTTCCTCCGCGATAACGCCGGAATTCACGCGGGCTCATCCCAACCGCTCCGTTATCGGACAGGAATACGACGATCGTGTTCTTGGTCAGTTCAAATTCGTCCAAGGTCGTCAAGATCTCGCCTACTCCAGCGTCCAGATCCTCGAGTATCCATTTGTACTTGGCACGATTCACATCGTTCAGCTGATTGGGATTTTCTCCTTTGATACGATTATCGGGCGTATCTTCGACTGTCTGATACGGGTTGTGAACAGCCGCATGGGAAACATATAGAAAGAACGATTCACTTCGGTGGCGTTCGATAAAGTCGACACTGCGCTGCGTGATGATATGAGTCGAGTAACCGGGAACGTCCGTTTGCTCAAGCCCAACTCGCCACGAACCGTGTTTGTGATAATCAGTTGCGCCGTTCAAGAATCCTACAAACTCGTCGAATCCATGATGCGTCGGGTTGTATTGGTCTTGGTAACCGCAATGCCACTTTCCAAACAGCGCAGTAGCGTAACCGTTATCCTTGAACACGCGCGGTAGAGTCGGAGTTGACGGCAAGAGCCCGTGTTCCGGTTCGCGACTTCCGACAATAACGTCAACGATTCCAAAGCGTTGTTGATATCTACCCGTCAATAGTGCGGCCCGCGTCGGACTACACACCGAAGAATTGGTGTGAAAGTCGGTAAGCAGCAAACCTTCACTTGCTAGCCGCTCAATATTCGGTGTCTTAACCCATCCGTCGTACAAGGCAAGATCACAACAACCAAGATCATCTGCCAGGATAACCACGACATTCGGCGGCGTATCCGAGTAAGCGGTCGCTGTGATCGAGATAGAGCCGAGCAGAAATGCCAGGCAAGCTACGCACCAACGCACAGGGCTTTCGCCCTGGACGTAGGAACCCCGGTGGAGCTGTGTTGCATTCAGGTCGGTCATCAGCGTCTCGCATACAGGTAGAGGGGCTCCGCTTCCCCATTGTACGCGACAGGAGTACGCGACGTGGCACGCTGTAGATTACCCGCCGCAGAACCATGCAGCACTTAATTCCGGCGAATCAATGCCACTCGACTTCTTCATCATTCTTCTTGCCAAAGATCCGCTCTACTGCAGAAGCGAAGTACCAATCCCGCTGCTGCTTGCCCTTAAGCTTGTCCTCGTCGGCATCGTCGTACACGCTGACTCCTCGAGCATGGTCGATCCAAGCGCCTTTCGGGCTTTCCGCGTTTGCATTGGCAATGCTCAGCTATCGCCGCCGCAGCAACACACCTGCTTCGGCGTGAAGGGCATCGGCCATCTAAGCGGTCTTATTTGCAGCGAAAGCTTGAAAGCTGGGCTTAGACAGCGCAAGCGAAACGCAGATGATCGCGCTTTGGGCGGCGAAATTGTAAGTCACATCGGGCAGGGATAGGACGAAACTCCCTGTTGCCCAGAGTGTCCCAAAATGCACACAAGCTACTAGGCAGCAACAAACAACTGCCGATGCTACCATTCGAAAACCGAGCTTGCCGGAAAGACTAACCAATGCCCACAGCCATACGGCGGCGAGCAGACCACTGGCCATGCCAATGATGGGCATGGCACCCATTAATTCCCACTGGAGCATTTCCGGCGTCCACTGCCAATAACGCTGGCCGATCCGTACGAAGCTGACTACAACCGCACTTGCCGTGGTCACCACGAGCAAGGTCCCGATGCCAAAGACGCGTTGTTCAGCCAAGCTCTCCACCGGATCATCGTTTTGCAAATCAATAGGTGGGTATAGCCTCTTCGAACAGTTAATCTTGTAACACAGGACTGCAGCTATAACGGTGGCAGCTTGCGTACAAAGAGCCACAGCCCACCCAACAGACGCTGCCTCGCCGACACCCCAGGGCATAATTCTGCGGATCAGCATCCAGATAACGGAAATCCCAAACATGGGTATAACGCAACGCGCAGCGGGATTCTTGACGACCGTGGCGGCCCAAATAGCCACTAGCGAAAGTTGACTAAACGGAATCGCTAGCAACAAGATCATCGTCGCATCACTAAGTATCCCGCCGCAGCAGTGCAACGCTAGGATCGCCGCAAGATGAATGGCGAGCGTTACCATCACTCCACGTGTGAACCGACGGCGAATATCCCAGGAGCTGGCTGCAAGGGGCACGGATTCAGACCGCATCAATACTGAATCCCAACATAACGTAGGCGTTCTTTCGCAGTCCTCGCCGCTACTGTATCCGGATAATTGTTCATAAGCGTCCGGTACTTGGCGATGGCGGCCCTGGGCGACGATCTTTCGAGCTGAAAAGCATGCCGCATGACAACCTGAGCAGAACGTTCGTCTTTCGCCAGTTTCAGCTTGGCTGTTTCCAGCAGCGGGACTTCACCAAATGCTTCGTTGAGCTCTTGAAAAATCTTGTTCCGCGTGGCGGCGTCTTGGTCGAGGCTGGCGTCTCTGGCTGCGACTAATACGCTTCTCGTTTGGGCCTCCAGCGCTGGCACGATCTTGGAACGAAGATTCGTTCCTTCGAGATCCGACATAAGTTTACAAATAAAGCGGGCGGCCCCGAGACTGTCAGGCTGCTCGCTTGCCTGTCTCAGCAATTCGTTACCAATTCTCTCATGTTCCGCAATGCACTCATCCGTGACTCGCGTTTCCGGGAGTGTGGAAATCACGTATTCCAAGTCACGAATAGCAGGAACAAGCTGCCCGTCTTTTTGTAGCTTCGCTGCACTGTCTCGAAGAGCGACTGCGAGCGATGCTCGCGTTTTCTTGGCGGTCGGAGCTTCCGGGAATTCTCCATGAAACTTCGTGAAGAACCTGAGCATTCTCTTCCGCTCGTCAGGCATGTTGGGATTTTCGAAGCTGACCAGCAGTGCATTGGCCAGCCATGCCTGAGTTTCACCAATGAGTTCGGCTTTCTCATCCGCTCTGACGGATTCGCTCAGTGCGAATCGGACCGGTTGCAAATCACTTTCCTCAAGCCCCTTCTCGGCCAGTTGGCGGAGTATCGCACCGATTTGTATCTTCAATGCTGGAACTTCAGACGCATCTTCCGATTCAAAATTCGCCACAGCCTTGTTCAATAGCGTTTGGGTTTCATCAAGCCTGCCTTCATCCATTGCCGTGCGTGCCTGGCTGAGAGCGACGGCAGGATCAATCCCATTTTCCAGTGGGACAAAACGAAAATCGCCGTGCGTCATTTCCGCCAGCCGCTTCATATTCTTGCGGCTGCTTCGATCCTCGAACGCAATCGAATGTATAGGCGTCTTTATCGGATCAGACGCCACGATTGAGAATGCATCGGAGTTCCCTCCGAGCAAGTTCTGTTCTTTTTGCTGTTCGTACCCGTTGAATTCGCCGTCGGAGAGCATGAAAATCGCACTGGGTCTCATCCGCAACGCAATTCGAAGGGCTTTGCGAGGATCGGTACTTCCGCCATCATAAGAAGTCTCAAGCCACTCCCGCAAACGTCGCTTATTCTCTCGATTCGCGATCACAGGTGTGGGCGTAAGTTCGGTTTGGCCGAACATTTGCGTCACCCCACTACTGAACAGCAAAACGTAGAAACTCTGGTGTGGGCCCAACTGGTCTACCGAACGCATCAATTCGTCGGTGGCCCGGCCATAGCGACGCCCTTTCATACTTCGCGACGTGTCGACCACATAGACGAACTCATGTCCACCAGCTTCGATACCAAAAAAGGTTCCTCGAGCCGAGCTCGCTCCGCCTGCTTTCTCTGCCGCCATGTGCGGTCCGATTCCCTTCAGCACTGACGCGACCGAGATCGTTGCGGGAGATAAAGAAGGAGATTCGCCCGCACTGGACAGTAACTCGCTTGACGTGACTTCGAATACGGACAACTCTTCTTCCGCAATCGACTCATCAAACCGAACGACTAGTGTACTGATGCCCATCCCGCCGTAGTCGGCTGGGGCTAGCACGAATAGCAGCACCAGCAACACGAGCAAATGGATGCCCACCGAGCAAAGGAAACTAGCCGACTGCATTTTGCGGCGCACGGGTCTCCGCCGCGTGTGCACACCCAGTCCGGTGTCAGTTCTTGGTGCGGCTTGGCGACCTGAAGATCTATCTTGCATTTCAACCACCGGGCTCGTCAAACCGACTATCCGTCGTTTTCAACGATCTTCGCAAACACACAGAAACACTTGCGGGCGAATCGACGGGGGCGTGGGGTGGCATCAAGAGAGGTGGCGCCGAGTCGCAGCTACTAAGCATCCAGATTCTGGCGCGGAAGTCAAATATTGACGCATGTTGCATGCGTAAACTGCCAAGAAACTAGGCTGTGCCCGGCTGAGGGCAGATGTGCCTACGTGTGGCGAATTGGATGCAGTCTGGGAGACAGACTGCCTAGTATCTGAATGGCCAGTCTGGGGACAGACTGGCCTACGTGAGACTGGCCTACGTGGTAATGGCCTACGTGAGACTGGCTTACCGTGGGCGTCTTAAAGCAAACCGTAGCGAAGCAGGTCATCCTGCCAACGGGCAAGGGCTTCATCCCACAATGACCCAGTACGCTCATCTTCGTCGGGGAATCCACCTTGCAGCTCGACGTCTTCGCCAGCCCCGCCGAACAGCCAGTCTCGCCCGCGTCCACCGATTAGAATGTCATCGCCCATATTTCCGAACAACATATCGCGGCCATTTCCACCAACAATTAGGTCGTTTCCAGCGAGTCCAGCAATAATATCATGACCGTTTCCGCCCAAAATCAGATCGGCAAACTGCGACCCCGCGATACGATCGTGACCGTTGCCGCCAGCGATAATTAGCGGCACCGAGGATCGTGAGCCATCGACATAGTCACTGCCGCCACGCGCATCGACTTCCACCGCTTCGACGTCGCCGAAGGTAGCGCTTAAGCGATTGAAACGCAGCGTGCCATCACCAATCGAGATAAAGTCGCTGCGACCACGGCCTAGCAGGCGCAAGCGATCTTCTCCTGATCCGCCATGAATCTCAAGCTCGATTCCCTGGCGCGAAAGCGATCCGGCAATTGAAATCGTATCGACTTGCTCACTGCCAAAAACGACAACTTGCTCAACCTGAGAACGCGGCGCCTCAGACAAAACCACATCGTTGGTTTGATCAACAACCTGGATATTGCGCCCTGAGCGCCTGACGAGTACGTCAACGGCCGATTCTGGATCAGCCCGATATACGAGAACTGTATCCGCCCTAAAAACTTCCGAGTCGAGGGAGGTGAGCGCCGTATTGCGATGGATCACGTCAGCCAAGGTCGTCGACTTGATTTCGTGCACCAACGCCGCTGGCAGACTATTTTCAAAATAGAAGCGATCTCCGTCGCGGACACGTGAGAATTGATCTACCAAAACCGTGTGGATAAGCTCTCCCACGCTGGCGCCAGGCACATGCCGTTCCGCAATCGCTCCCAGCCACACATCGATGTTATTAATATCCCAGTTGTATGCTCGCCCCAAGTTACGAGCAGCACTCCACTGAGCGATTTGCCCAAACCACTGACGCGGCTTTAGCCCAAAATCTTCGCGGACTTGGTTGTAATCCGGCAGCCCGTGGTCACGGCCTCTTTGGATATTGATTGCCGCCAAGTCGAATTGGGCAGGGGGATCAAAGAGCATGTTGCGGACTGCGTCTACGATATGAACGTCGATCTCTTGCGTCAGCTGTTCACTCAGTCCCTTCAAGAATGGCTCAATCCCGAAATCGGCGACAATCGACGGCTGGAAAAAGGAGTCGGCCAGCGGCATTCCAGCCGCATCGTCCAGGATCGCATTGCCAGCATCGTCGAGCATCATCAGTTCATTGGGCAGCATCGTGTGGCCAACACGATAAAGCGCTGCGGAGAAAACGTTGGCGATGCCAGGATTGACTTCGGAATCATATCCAGCGTAGGAAGTCGTTCCCGTCGGACCAAGCAACGCTGGCAAGAACTCGTTGTAGGTGATTGTCTGCACTAGCCCCACGACCACTTGTCGAGCCTGCTGGTAGATAGCCTCATCAATTTCCGGATCAGACAGATCTTCTCCCGCAAAGTCACGTTCAGCAATTTCTTCAGCGAGGCGATTGTGCTCACGCACGAACAACGTGTGCATCGAAGTTAGCCCAGGCTGCTCATTGGCTCGGATGTCACCCGCCAGGTAGTATTCCTCCGGCGCAAAAGGCGGAGGTGCCGCGTTGGCTAATGCGTCTTCATTGAGCGGCAACAGACCGTCACCACTGGTTTTCAGTTGTCCACCACTAAGCGTACGCAGCGCCAGGCCACGCTGGACGTCTGAGCCGTAAACCATCGACGCATCAATGTACGAGGTGATTTGGTTTATCTGCTGGCGTGGTGAATCTTCACCGGTGGCCGTATCAAAGCGCGAACGCAGGACAGGCACAATCCCTTCGGGGAACATGGTTGGATCGTCGTCCGGCACATCGATATGAAACGGCGTCACCGGATGGGCTTCCTCCGTCAATCCAAGATCATGATCGATGAACTGTCCCCACTGAAAGACGAAACTCGTCAACCCACGATCGTTGTGAATGTCTTTGGATTGAGCTACCACAGCGTTGCTGATCGCTCGTGGATTGGGGCGCCCGGAACCGTCAAAACCACCCGCAGGCTCACTCAGACCATCTTCGTATTCGACAGTAGTCAGTCGCAACAACTGGCTGTCCGGAGTTCCCCATTCCGGGTTCTGGCTATTGTTTCCGAAACCATCAATTGGACGATAATCCGCATTGAGCATCAGGCGCGGGTCGAGCGTTTCGACGGATAGACGGCGAAGTGTTCCCGGAAGTAAGTTCTTTTTTCGCATGATAAGACTTCACTGAGGTAATGCTTGGTGAGAATACTGCGTGCGCTAAGAGCGAAAAAGACGCGACGCGATGAAAAGGGGACCATGAGTCGCGAGCGGCTGACGCAAACGCCAAAGCGACGACGCGAATATGGTCGGGCGATTCTACCAAGCTTGATGACGGCACAACAACATGCGGTAGTTTTTGTTGTGTGAATTCGCAGTTTTTGGGTCAGGAACTGGCCGGGCTGGTAGTTTGATAGGACTCCCGGGGGCTCCTAAGAATCGCAATCTGCGAAATGCGCGTGGGACGTCTTGCCGTGCTGGCGGATCGGCTGACGAAAAACCACATTCGTGCGACAACAATCAAATTCAGCATTTTTGCTGGCGTGGACTAAGATGGTTAGCAAGTAACGCCCAGACCGAAATCGCTAGGAAACGCAGCACAAGCTGACTCACTATGAAGAAACGCGTTTGTCAATTTGAAAGCCTACAGTCTCGTGAGATGTTGGCTGCTGATTTTGCCACAACGCCGCCGACGTTGGAAAACGAGCCTGTAGCGAAGACACAGATTACTGCACCAGTTACGGGCCGCGGGGACCTGCTCGCGGAGGGCGAAGGCGACGATGCAGTTGACAAGGTGGCACTCGCGAAAATGATTGAGGAGTCCGGCACGTTGCTGTTCTGCGCCTCCTGGAGTTCCGACTGCACTCAACAACGACAGCTTTTCGAAGATGGTGATGACTTCCTGCCATATCGAGAAGTGGGCACTGCCGATCGATTTCGGAACGCCCTGGCTGTTTCAGAAAATATCCAAGTAATTCCTACATGGCAATTTCCCGATGGAAGTCGACGCTCGGAGATTCTCTCCCTTGAACAGCTCGCTTTAGCTAGCGGTGTCGAGCTGCCGACATCAAGTCAGCCGTTCATTAAGGCGATTGAAAGTCAGGTTGTCGAACTGGATTCCCCACTCCATCTTCCCATCGACGCCTACAATGCCAGCGGAGGCGACTTGAGCTTTACCGTCGAGGTTGCCGATCCAAGCCTCTTAGAAGTCGAGATCCTGGAAAATAATCGCAGCATAGAGATCGCCACAGCCGACTATGGCAACATGGTGTTCGAGCTGTTCGAACAACGAGCCCCTAGACCCACGGCACGAGTGATCGAACTGGCCGAGGCAGATTTTTATGACGGTGTGATTTTCCATCGGGTAATCGACAACTTTGTCATCCAAGGTGGTGATCCAACGGGAACCGGCCGCGGCGGCTCGCAGCTCGGTGATTTTGATGACCAATTCCACCTGGATTTGCAACACAACAAACCGGGCATGCTCTCGTACGCAAAAGCCGACGACGACACCAACGACTCACAGTTCTTTATCACCGACCGGGAGCTCCCGCACCTGGACTTCAATCACTCTGTTTTTGGCGTGCTGGTCGAGGGCGAGCGGATCCGGGATGCAATAAACGGTACGGCCACCGTTGGGACCAATCGGCCGCTTTTTGACATTGCGATGGCGGATGTACGGGTGTTCGAGGACAACGAAAACGCAGTCATGATGCTGCGTGGCTTGGCTGAATCTGGAACAACCGAAGTAACGCTCACAGTCACAAACGCAGACGGTGAGAGTTTCGTGAACTCGTTTTCCGTTGCACTTTCACCGCGAAGCGGCAATCGTTCGCCGTTTCTATCACCGATCTCGGCGGTAACCACGCAGGAGAATGAAACGGTCCAATTCGCGTTGAATGCCGTCGATCGCGAGGGCGATCCCATCATCTTTGGCGTTGACGTCATCACGAACGCAGAAACACAGGTACAAGTCAGTGGATCCGGAGATGTCACCCTAGTGCCGCCTGCAAATTTCGTTGGAACGATACGCTTAAGAGCCACGGTTCAGCAGGCCGGTAGCTCGACAGATGTCCAAGAATTCAATGTTGAAGTGCTGAATCCGCATCATAACTACCAGCAAGCTGTGGACGTGAACGGAGATGGTACCGTGGCACCGAATGACGTCTTGGCGATCATCAACTTGCTCAACGCTGGAACAAGTTCAACGCAGGGCCTCGAACCCGTGATCGGTCGCATGCCCGATGTCACCAATGACCAGTTTATCGCACCTAATGATGCACTCCAGATCATCAACTTCTTGAACCGAAGTTCTGGAGGCGCTGGCGAGGGCGAGGCTAGTCCTGGGAACGAAGGCCGGGACCACTACGATCTTGCCTTGGCGGAGATTTCTGGCGGACAGACAACGCAACAGGCGGAACGTCTCGGATTCAGCTTCGCTGACATGGCTTGGGCCGAGTCTTACTGGGCCGAAATCGACAAGCGTCGGCGGGCAGCTCGCCGGTGAGGAACAGTCCCGCCATAGGCGGTTTCTCGCGGACTTACCAATGTGCGGTCCCCCTAGAGACTGCCGGTCCGTTTCGCATTCGCGGCATCAATGTCACCGCATTTCTGCAGCGACACTCTCGAGCAGCCAGCGTCCCTGCATTCAACGCATCGTTCGTCTACTCTTCGACCGTCGGTTCGTCTAGGCGTTGAAGCAGTGCTTCCAGTATCTGGACCTCCGCCTGCTCGCCACGGGCGATAATCGTGTTCGTTCGTGGTTCAGAAGCGATGGTCGGTAGATCAAACAGTGGTTTAATCCGCATCAAAAGCTCATCGGAGTCCGAGTTCGTAAGCGAAAAGACTTTGACGATCTCTTGGGTAGCCTTATCTGAATTTCGGTCAGGTCAATCGGGCCAACGGCCCAGTAATTTGCCTAGCCCAGCCCAACGGGCTGGGTAGACCGATCAAAAAATCGTTAGGGCCGAAGGTCCGACCGTTTGTTTCGCTTCGACGGGAGGGCGCTGCAACTGGCCGGGCCGTTGGCCCTACAATTCATGGAGCACTTCGGTCGGTGATTGATTCTTGAAAGCCAGGGGTTTGCAGCCCACAAGTTCACGCCGATACTGCGCTTACACAATTCAACGCGCTCACGCGGTGGCTTCCTCTTATTTGGTCAGCTCGATGCCAATTGCCAAACAGATTGATCCAGGCTTCTCGACTGCGGACGCGGAAGATCCGTCGATAAGCTACGTTGCAGGCACACTACAACTCCGATTCACCGATTGGCAACAAAGCCCCGTGCATGTAGCGTTTCACGATGTCTGCCGATTCGAGTGGTCCGCTGACCCCGATGGCTTCTTTGAAGGCGAACCCTACGACGGCACCTGCGTCGTCAAGAAGTCCGGCTGGATTCCTCGCGTCAACGCCAAGGATTGCCAACACTACCGTTTGAATTTTAACGAGTGTGGCGGCCGCCTTGATGTGGGCTGCACTTCCTTCGAAGTACTTCCCAATTGATTTTGATTCGCAAATTTCTTCTTGTACCAATCGTTGGTACGTCAGTTGAACGCTTGCCTCGCGCATGGAAGTTCGCTTCTGAGTCAAACATGGAATCAAAAGAGAGCGATGAATTTACCTTCCGTGAGGTACGCCGCGGCATCAAAAGCCCCAACCCTTGGCTATTTCTGTCGCTCGTTTGCGCGTTGACGACGATGGCGTTTATAGCTCAATCCAGCATCGCATCCGTCGGACTGCTGTCGCTTACATTCGGCGTTGGTGGGCTGCTGATTGCGGCAATTATCCTGCTTTCCACGTTCTATTTCAGAACGGTTGAAATGACGCGTGGCCTGTATACCGAGAAGGCCAGAATTTGCCGCTGGTTACTTTGGAGTGAAGAACACCCTACTCGGGACTTGAATTTGTTTTCCATTGAAGCGGCCTCAGCGTCTGAAGAAAGTGCCGTGTTTCATATCATGTTGAACCTGAAGTCCGGCGAGAGCCGATTCGGGATGGCATACTGGGACGAGGAATTGGCTAAGTCAACTTGCGAGAGACTCAACGCGATCCTTCGTGCAGGGAATCCAGCGAGCCGAGGAACACAAATCAGTTCGCCGGAATAGTTCATTTCATAGACACTGGAATTGCCGCGGCCGGGTGAACCCTGCGGGTCGCCACTAAATCGAGGTATCATGTTCGGCTGGTTCAAACCACAGTGTCCCGTAGACGCGGCTGCGAAACGATGGATCGAAAATCGTCTCCAGTGGCTGTCTGAGCAATTCGGTCTTGATACATTTACGCGCCGAGCGGTCATTCTCCCGACGAATGACTTCTTTCCCGATCCGATGGACGGCAGCAAAGCGAGCGTTCGCAATCTGTTAGATCAGGTATGCCGCTATATGGACGTGCCCCCCCAACGTGTCACCCTCGAATTGTTCACCAATCGGAATCAACTGTGGCTGATCAATGACGATGGCAAGTATCTACCGCCCGGAGCTGGGGGGCTTTACGATGAGCAGTTCGGGAGGACGGTGATTCATATTGAGTCCTCCGAAATGCTGAATTTGTCCGGACTTGTAGGAACGATGGCCCATGAGCTCTCACACCTGCGTCTGATGGGCGAGCGTCGCGTCACGGGCGACGAATATGACAATGAACTGCTGACCGATTTAACTGCCGTGTTTCATGGCTTCGGAATCTTCTTAGGCAATTCGCCGCGCAACTGGGATAGCCAATACAGCACATGGCCCGGCACTACCCTCAAACGCCCTGAGTACATGACGTTGCCGATGTTCGCGTACGCTATGGCCCACCGCGCGTGGTTCTGCCAGCAGCGCAAGCCGGATTGGTACCGGTTTCTGTCGTTTGATTTAAAGCCTTGTTTCAAGCAAGGCATCCGTTATCTGATGGAGACCGAAGATTCAAGTTTCGTTCCCAAGAACGATAGATAACTTTCGAATACGCGGTGGTCCGATGCTCGATTGTTCTCAAGCGAATCAACAACGGCAATAACTAGGTTACAACTTCGTTAAGGCATGTTTCGAGTGAGGTCTGATTACCAAGCGACAACGGATGGGTTAACGCTCGAACAGATGAAGCGTGTCAACGTGATAGGCCTTAGCGGCAGCGGCAAATCTACGTTCGCACGGCAGCTTGCTGACGCTTTGGGGTCCGACTACATCGAAATGGATCGTCTGTTCCATGGCCGGGGTTGGACAGAACCCGATGCAGAAGATTTTCGAAAACGAGTTGTGAAGGCCATCCTAGGTGAACGCTGGGTGCTTGACGGCAACTATCACAGCAAGACCCATGATCTGAAATGGGAGCATGCAACGGCGATTATTTGGGTCAACACGCCCTTCGCTCGAAACCTCTGGCAGTCAACTTCTCGTGCGTTACGAAGAGCGTGGACCCAAGAAGAACTCTGGCCAGGAACGGGCAACCGAGAGTCTTTCCGTCGAAACTTGTTTAGCAGACACTCGATGATTCTATGGGTGTTGCTCAACTATCACAAAATACAGCGTCGCTATTCGGCAATCCGGAATGATCAAAATTGGTCGCACATTCGCTTTGTCGAATTGAGGAACCGTAAGGATGCGGAGATGCTAGTAGATCATGCGAAGCAACTGGTCTGCCCACCTCCAGGAGACGCCTCTTTCTCTGTCGCTCAGGGCGCCAACGATGCTGTCCTACCACCGAAAAAAGAGTTGCCCGCAGGCAAGAGTGCCGTCCGACACTAGACTCGACTACTCGTCCGCTCATCACTCGGTTACATCCGCATCAACACTCATGGGAGCTCCGATCATGCTAACGCAGATGAGCCGAATCCGTCCCTTTCTGGGGGCTGCTGATTTTGAACTTTCACGTCGCTTCTACCGCGAGTTGGGTTTCCGCGAAGTGGTTATTTCCGATCAGATGTCCGCATTCAACGCAGAATCTGTTTGGTTCTACCTGCAAAAATACTATGTAAAGGACTGGGTGGATAACACGATGGTCTTTCTGGAGGTTACTGACCTGGATCTTCAGCATTCCGCGATCGTTGAGTCCAGGCTAGCTGATCGATATGACAACGTGCGTGTCAGCGACATCAAAGACAATGATTGGGGGCGGGAGTTCTTCATGCATGACCCATCCGGCAATCTCTGGCATATTGGCAAATTCTCTGATTAGCCCGCATTGCCTGTTCTTCGCAAGACGATTTTCATCAGCGCCCGCACTCCTTCCGAAACGCAGTTTTGCCGCGATTGGCAACAAAGTCTAGACAGTGAATGCAGGAACTGACGCAATGTGCGTCGACTTCGAGTATTCTCAGAGTAGTGCAGGGAAGTGCCGATCGGCTAGCGCTGGAGCTTAAACCGTCAAGTTTGCCAAACGCCTGGGGCGTCGAATGCTGTGCAGCGATCTCCCAACGTGATTTGCTCGTTGAGCGGTTAGCGGAATTGCAGTTGAAATGATGAGGACGTTCCGGAGATCGGGACGCCTCCCACCACCTACTACAGAAATCCACGGGACTGGTTATGGATCCACGTCTTGAATACGAACGCCAACTGACCCGCCGCCAATTATTGAGTCGCGGACGCGGCTGCTTGGGCGCCGCGGCGTTGGCAACTTTGCTGGGGAAAGATGCAGCCATCGCTGGTGAAAACGCTGCGGCGACGGGACTGCCTGGACTTCCGCACTTCGCTCCCAAGGCCAAGCGAGTGATCTACTTGTTCATGGCCGGTGGCCCCAGCCACATTGACATGTTCGATTACAAACCGCAAATGCGAGCGCTGCATGGCACAGAGTTACCTGACTCAATTCGCAACGGCCAACGGCTGACGGGAATGTCGAGCGGGCAAGCGTCATTTCCGTGCGTAGCGCCGATGTTCAATTTCCGGCGTTGTGGCGATCGTGGCACTTGGGTCAACACGGATTTGTTGCCTCACACGGCGGATTTGGTCGACGAGATGACGATCGTCCGCACGATGAACACTGAAGCGATCAACCATGATCCGGCGATGACTTACATCAATACGGGTACTCAGCAGTTAGGCCGTCCTAGCATGGGGTCGTGGCTGAGCTATGGACTGGGGAGTCCGAACGAGGATTTGCCAGCTTACGTAACGATGATATCCGTCGGTGCAAAGCCTGGACAGGCACTCTTTTCGCGGCTGTGGGGAAGTGGTTTTTTACCCAGCCAGCACCAAGGAGTCCAATTCCGCAGTGGTGCCGAACCGGTACTCTACTTGAACGATCCGCCAGGAGTCAGTCGATCCGTTCGCCGGCGAATGCTTGATTCGCTCTCTCAGATCAATGCAGAGCAGTTTAGTGATGTCGGGGATCCAGAAATTCAAACGCGGATCGCCCAATACGAAATGGCGTACCGAATGCAAACCAGCGTACCTGACCTGGTAGATCTAAACGATGAACCAGACTGGGTTTATGATCTGTACGGACCAGAGTCCAAGAAACCAGGTAGTTTCGCCTCGAATTGTATTCTCGCGCGCAGGTTGGCAGAGCGTGGTGTTCCTTTCGTGCAGCTGTTTCATCGTGGGTGGGATCAGCACGGCAACCTGCCCAAAGAGATCCGCAAAAACTGTGCTGGAACGGACCAGCCTGCAACGGCTTTAGTTCGTGACCTGAAGCAACGCGGTATGTTGGACGACACGATCGTCATTTTTGGTGGCGAATTCGGGCGGACAATCTACAGTCAAGGCAAGCTGACCGAGACGAACCACGGTCGTGATCATCATGGACGCTGCTTTGCAACCTGGGTTGCTGGCGGTGGCTTCAAGCGGGGATTTGATTACGGGGTAACCGACGACTACGCCTACAACATCGTCGAAAATCCGGTGCACATCAATGATTTCAATGCCACCATTCTGCACGCCCTTGGGATTGACCACGAGCGTTTCACCGTCAAATACCAGGGGCTCGACTGGCGGCTAACAGGCGTGGAAGGCGCCAAGATCGTTCACGACCTGTTGGCTTAATGGGGATGCCAGTCGCACGAGACCTGGCGTACAAACTGCCAGGCCTCTCGGCGACTCATCTACCGCCCCCTGTGCTATGCCGCGTTGGCGACTTCGGGCGCGTCTGGGTTGTCGATCAAGTGGTCTACCAGAGCGGTTCCGCAAGAGTCGCTCCAGACATTGACAGCGGTTCGCATCATGTCGAGTACGCGGTCGACGGCAAGGATAATCCCCTGGTATTCGATCGGTAGATTCACCGCTTGTAGTACGATCGCCATCATCACCAATCCGGCGTGGGGAATGCCTGCAGCACCGACGCTCGCCAGCAAGGCAGTTACTGCCACAGAGACCTGGTGCATGAACGTGAATTCATCACCCATTGCCAGCTGGCCGATAAACAGAACGGCTACGGCTTCGTAGAGTGCCGTGCCGTCCATATTGATTGTCGCGCCGAGCGGCAATACGAAAGAACTCGAGCGATTTGAAACACCCGCCCGTTCTTCAATGTTGCTCATCGTGATCGGCAGAGTCGCATTGCTACTTGCACTGCTGAACGCCGTCAACAAGGCAGGAGACATATGTTGCAAGAACCCGAATGGATTCCGCTTACCGAGCAGCCAAAGGACGAGCGGAAGCGTGACAAATGCGTGTACCCCGAGAGCCACCACTACCGCTAGCATGTACCACCCAAGTGCACTGAAAACCTTGGCACCTTGGGTGGCGGTAACGTAGATCATTAGCAGGAACACGCCGTATGGTGCGAGTTTGATGATGGCCGTGGTGAGTTTCATCATGACCGCGAATCCGTCGCCAGCCAGCTGTTGAAATCGCTTGTGAACATCACCACCAACTTGCAACGCAAAAATGCAGAACACGATGGTGAATGAGATGACTGACAGGAATTTAGCACTGGCGATGGCTTCGAAGGGATTCGCGGGAATCATCGCCTCGACCTGTTCCATGAGCGTCTCGGTGATGCTCTTCGGCTCAACTTGAGCGACACCAAGGTCCAAGCGAATCTCAGAATTGAGCCCGGGATTGATGATGTTTGTGATTAGCAAGCCAGTCAAAATTGCCAAGAAGCTCGTGCACATGTAGTAACCGAGCGTTGTCGAGAACATCTTGCCAAACCGACTTGCACCGCCAAGTCCGAGCACTCCGCTGGCTAATGAAGTGATAATCAGCGGAACCGAGACCATTTGCAGAAGGCGCAGGAAGAGGCTGCCAATCCGCTTACACCATTGACCGATGATTTTGGCATAGCTAGGCGCGAGCGAATACAGCTCATGGGCCAACGGCGACTTCTTCTTCAGGTCTTCCAGCATCAAGACCGCTCCGGGCTCTTTACCCGTTGGATCGACAATGCGAGTTTCTTCGCTACCGTCGGTCTTAACCCAAGTAACCTTGATCAGATTGCTTGAATCCATGACGATCGCTGATGTAATGTCATGTTTATCAGCGATCGACTGTGGCAATCCGTCAGCGACAGTCAACACGGAAGTGCGAGTGCTTAGCTGAATATTCGCGCCGATCCCCAAAGCTGCACCCAGGATCATACCGATCAGGATTTGCCAATGTAATTCAAGTTTCACGACTGTATGTTCCTTGCTAAGTCGAATTGCTAAGCGATCTAGTCGCCGCAGCAGGCGTGCGTGTCTTGCTAACCCAAACGTGTGAGTAGTGACTTGAGTTGTGCCCTTAGCACTTGCCGGATTCTATCAGTTTTCGTAGTGGCTGCGCAGCACGCTCAAGTACGCTGACGCGTTGTTGCCAAAAGAAAAGCCCGCTAACCAAGGATTGGCGCGGGCCAGATGTATGTTGATCGAATGGCTGAACACCGAGTGGAGACGACCCCAAATCAGTCTTCAAAACCTAACGACTACTTAATCGACAACAATTCGACTTCGAATGTCAGAAGCGAGTTGGGAGGAATGCGGGGGCGCCCACCAGCGCCGTAAGCCAATCCAGGTGGAATGAACAGCTGATACCGATCACCAACTTTCATCCGTAGCAACGCTTCGGTCCAGCCAGGGATAACTCCCGTAACGGGGAATTGTGCAGGTTCTTCTCGCGCGATGGAACTATCAAAGACAGAGCCGTCCAGCAATTTTCCTTCGTAATGAACGGTTACAGTGCTATCTTTGGTGGGCGAAGCGCCATCACCGGATTTCAAAACGCGGTACTGCAGGCCACTAGGCAGCGTTTGAACTCCGTCTGCAGCCTTGTTCTTCTCTAGGAATGCGTCTGCTTCAGCAAGGTTTTTCTCTGCGATAGCCTTCGTCCGAGCCTCTACCTTTTGCTGCAGCTTCATCGCCGCGGTTTCGACTTCTTGAGGCGTAACTGCGGGGTCTTTGCCGCTAAGTGCGGCGATAAAACCAGCCAAGAAATCGTCTTTGTTGATGTCTCCGGCCTGGAGACCGAATTGGGTTGCAAATTGCATTCCAACGTTGTAGCCAAAGTTATAGGCTGCTGCGTCGGAAACCTTCGACTCTTTCTTCTTGGTGGCTTCTTGGGCTAGAGCACCGCAGGCGAGGAGATTGAGGAGGGTTAGGGTTGCGATCAAACGCATGTTGATTCCTTTGAGGATCCGAAGGCGAAGAACGAGTGCCTTCGAAATGAACTCGCCCCTAGCTAGTGATTTCGTGTCGACCCACTCGGGTGACGGCTAGAAGTACAACAATTGTTGTGCAGCGCGGGTTCTGTTCAAGTTCCTATCGGCGGCACAACGCCACTTTTGTCCAATAAGTAGCGATTTGGGCTTCTCAGGGCTCATCAATCCGACTCGGAATCTGGGGCAAAACCACCGATCAGGCGGGCCGGACGATGGAACTGATCCACAGAATCGTCAAAACCAGGTGTCTGTCATTGTGCACGCGATGCCGAGCGGAAGGAAATCATCGTTCCCAGGCCCCTACAACCTACGTTTTTGCATTCCTCGAGCGTGCTGAGGATGCGGCTGCGCCCTGAACGCTCGAGTGCCAGTTCCGCCGCCCTAGGTGCAACCAAAAACACTTACGCGGCTCAACCCGGAATTTGTGGGCTGGCTAGTTATTGAAGCAGAAAAATACGAGACGATTAAGGAGTGTGGTCGTGAATCAAACCACCCCTAAGAGCCAAACACGACAGGCCCCAGTTCAACGCGATCCAGCACAACGAGTGTCGCGCGGCAAAACTGGTGCGGCGAATGTGAAATCCAGAGTTCGCAGATCTGGTGGGCAGCGAGTCCGGGCTGAGGTCGCCCATCAGTCAACGGGCAGACGCACAAAGCTGCCAACAAGAAAGTTCCGGCGGACACGCCCGCAGCCACCTCAAGGGCTTTGGCTGGGGTACCGAGGCACTCGAGGGTTAGAGTATTTTCGGGGAGATCAAAGGTATAGCGTTTGGATGCACCAACATCGACGCTTAATGAAGGATGATGCTCGGTATGCGATCGCCAATGCCAGATTTCAGATTCAGGCAGCGAGCGTATGGGTTTTGTCCCTAGCTATCTTTTTTGTTGCAACTTTCGTCATCAGTACCGGCCTCGCTATCGTACTTTCAGCCACCACCGGTGCGATCTTAGGCGCATTGGTAATGAGAGACGAACAGGCACGTCGCAACCGAGCAATTAGCTACACCCTTTCCGGACCGCACGGACGCATTCGAAAGCCAGCTGGTGCACGAAAGTGAAAGACTCTGAATTGGGCACCCTCCAGACCGATCATCAAGTGAAACGGTGGGTCGGGGTGGTTATGAG
>DNPC01000045.1:0-2605 GCA_003501565.1 Planctomycetaceae bacterium
CCCAGAAATCGACACGGAACCATCCTTACTCGCTCGCCATCGCCGAACGACTGCATGCGAGAGATCGTTTCCGGGATGGCCCCCATCTGCAGATAACATGCACCAACCAATTTTTGGATCAGGCAACTTCGTTCCACCCTGCCAGGCATCTCCGGTAAAGTGAGGAAGTGGGTTGAACGGTCCGGTGATCGCACCGCTATCGTCCACTTTCGTGTAACCGTATTCCCAACTTGCAAGGTTTGCAGTCGGTCCAGCCGTCGTTGCAGTGGCCAGAAGTGCTTCCGCCTGAATAACTTCGTGCATATCCGGCTGCCTTCCCAAAATCCGCTGAAAAGCGGTTAGTATTTTCCCGCGTGTGTCGTGCGAACCAACAGAACCGTCGATCTCTACTGCGATGGTCTGGGCAATAGAGGCCATGAAATCGCTGTTGAGTAGATATAGCCCTTGTTGCGGTACGCTCGTTTGAGAGCGACGAGGCGAATGTGCATCTGGACTTGCCAGGTCAAAGGTGCGAAATACGCCTGGCAAATTCTGCCGATCGATATAGGCATAAAGTGTGCGGCGATGCGAAAAGTCTCGAGTCTCTATTTTCTCACT
Source organism: Planctomycetaceae bacterium (assembly GCA_003501565.1). GTDB lineage: Bacteria > Planctomycetota > Planctomycetia > Pirellulales > Pirellulaceae > Aureliella. The sequence continues at coordinate 598 of DNPC01000045.1, forward strand.
TTGCCCGCCAACGTCAGAATCAAGCTGACCACTGACCGCAAGCAAGCTATCACGCAGCGACTCAAAATCACGACGACGACGATTACTACGCCAGTAGGTCCGATTCTCGGGGTCCGCCGTAGCGAATTGTTCATCGAAAACGCTGCTTTGCTGATATGTTCGACTATTTACGATATATCTGACAAGCTCCTTCAGGCTCCAATCCGCGTCGATCAACTTGGATGCCAACAGATCCAGCAACACATCCATCTCAGGACGTTCACTCCGCAGCCCAAAATCACTCGGTGTTTCCACCAGCGGTCTGCCCATCAAATGCATCCAGATCCGATTCGCCATTACCCTGGCTGTCAGCGGATTGTCAGCGGACGCCAACCGCTCCGCCAATTCCTGCCGGCCACTTCCGTTCTTAAATACATCATCTGTTCCCTCACTCAGAAACGAAACGAAGCGTCTGGGTACTTTATCACCACGACGCCCGGCAACGCCGCGGACAAAAACGAACGCATCACGCAGTTTTTCGTTCTCTGCCAAACGATGCGGCCACGGAGCCCCGCCTGGCTCTGATGAATTGTCAAACACGCCATACAACGCGTAATAATCTGCCTGAGATATCGGATCGTACTTGTGGTCGTGGCAACGTGCACATGCAATCGTCATCCCCATCAAGCCACGCGATACGACGTCGATCCGATCATCAATAATGTCGTGCTTGTTGTTCAGAAAACGTCTACCTAAAGTCAAGAAGCCCAACGCGGGTAGATCACTCTCCGACGCGCTGGGGATGAGATCCGCGGCGATCTGCAACTTGATAAAACGATCCAGCGGCATGTCTTGATTGAATGCCGCAATCAGCCAGTCGCGATATCGGTATGCCTCCGCGTACTCACGATCTTCCCGGAACACGTATCCTTTGTTGTCTGCGTAGCGAGCAACATCCATCCAGTGCCGGGCGAAACGCTCTCCGAAGCTGGATGATGCGAGCAGTCGATCGATCAAGTTGTCCAGATAGGCGTCACGCTCAGCAGGCACTTGCGATTGATCAATTTCGTCCGCCAGCGCGAATTGTTGCCCATCCGGCGGCAACCCCGTCAGGTCAAAATACAGTCGATTCGTTAGCGTCCGAAGATCAGCTGGCGGGGAAGCTCGTACACTCCGTTTCGTCTGAGCAATCTGAACCGCCCTATCGACGGGATGGGAATCAGCGTTTTCGCTTTGCCGATATAGCTGACTCAACAAGGCAGAATGCGACGGTATAGATTGGTAAGCCCAATGTTCTTTCGCCTGGTCGGCGATCCTTTCCGGCTTTGCGGCAACTGTGCCTACAAAGGTCTCTGGGACGTTGGCGCCTCCTTTGATCCAGCGCCGAAGTACCTCAATTTGCGACTCAGAGAGCTTTCCGTCCGGCGGCATCTGTACGTCAGTGTCTTCGTATTCGACGGCCCGGATGAGCAGACTGTTCGATGCAATGAGGGGCTCGCCGACCTTCGACTTTGAACCTGCGGCTGCAACTGGCAGTACACTACCTCGGCTGCCACCAACTTTCATCGCTGCCAGCGAATCAAGTACCAGACCGCCTGAGGACTCATCTGCCGCATGCGAATGGCATTCAAAACAGTGCTGCTCCAGAATTGGAAGAACGCGGGCCGTGAAGTATCGGCCATCAGGCACGTTATCGTTGCCAAGTGCACCTTGCACGAAGCAACTCACCAGCGTAACCGCTAGCGAGAAAGCGATCGCTTCATTCAAAAATCGCGAGGGCGAAGGTGTTAGACGCAGGAGCGCTGGCGTTACGCTTCTCATATTCTACTAGCCAAAGGTAGGAAGCTAGCGGTTGCCCGGCTGTTTCTAAATCACGTCGATGATTGTAGACCGGTGGGAGGGAAGCTCTATTATCCCACGTTTGTTCTCCGCAAACAAGGCAATCATCACGCACGATCGAACATCCGCCAGTTTGCCGAATCACAGCCAAAGGGCCAATCCGAAATCCCATTAGCCGATCGGCGTTAGC
>DNPC01000045.1:2707-7950 GCA_003501565.1 Planctomycetaceae bacterium
CCGGGGCTAACGCCCCGCGGCTGGTATTCGATTCAGGGCTATCGGATAGGTTCTAAGTCTGAAGACGGTGCCCGCTAGTCTTCCAGCGAAAATGCATCCGGAAGCAATTCAGCCATTGTCCAAACTTGAGTCTTCTTTGTTTCCACCGCATAAGAAGCGATGCGGAAGTCCCTCCCGAACTCAGCTAACACTTGCCGGCAAGCACCGCAGGGCGAACCACCGTCTTTGGTTGCGATAACTACAAGCTTTAACCTTCGGTCGCCACCTTCAGAGACTAGCTTGAAAATTGCAGTCCGTTCGGCGCAGTTGCTAAGCCCGTAGGAGGCGTTTTCGACGTTGCAACCAGTCGTTACGGTTCCATCTTGGCTCAAAATGGCCGCACCCACTTGGTAACCGCTGTAGGGAGCGTAAGCGTGCTGCCGAGCCGCGACCGCTGCTTCGATGAGGGCCTGAGGAATCTCGACCTCGTCCTGGTTGGTTGCCGCCATCGGTTGCTACCTGGTAGTCTAATGTTTTCTGTCAGCACCGATTCAGACGTCTGTTCGTCGTCGGGTGGGTGATGTGTTTTGCCCCGCCGAAGAACGCTGTGGAGTACGCCTACCGGCCAACTTGCTAGCAGCATCGGATGCGCTAGACGACGTTGCGGATCGACGCCCACGAAAAAGGCCTTTCGGAGACGGAACGTTTTGCGCGGCGGTTGCCGAGTGCTGGTGCACCAACGTGTCACCTTCTTCTATTCCGCCTTCCAGCTCGACACCTGCTCTTGCAACTCCGATGTCGTCCACAATATCACCCAAGTAATCCTTCCTAACCTGGGGATGTGCTCGGACCTGGTCAGGAGTACCGTGCGTCAACACCGTGCCCTTGCTGATAACGTAGCAGCGGTCGACGGATTGGAGAATTTCGCGAGCGGCGTGATCGGTGATCAAGATCGCGATTCCTCGATCGCGCAGCTTGAAAATAATCTCTTGAATGTTCTGAACCGTTACAGGATCGATACCGGCGAACGGTTCATCTAACATGACGATTTTCGGTTCCGATACCAAACAACGAGCGATTTCCAATCGCCTACGCTCACCACCGGATAACTTTGCCGCGCGAGACCGCCGGATGTGCGTTATCTCAAAATCCTCTAGCAGCTGTTGTGTTCGCTCCTTACGCTGCTTGTAAGGAACTCCCAACAACTCGTAGATGCTAAGAATATTCTGCTCAACAGTCAGCTTGCGAAAGACGCTAGATTCTTGCGCCAAGTATCCCATACCGCCTTCGCTAGCACGGCGGTAAAGCGGCCAGTCAGTAACATCGGTCCCATCCAAGAACACTCGTCCGCGGTCGGGACTGACGATACCACATGTCATCTTGAAGCTGGTGGACTTGCCGGCACCGTTGGGCCCTAGCAAGCCGACGATTTCGGCTGCATGCACCTTGAGGCTCACTCCACTAACGACCTTTCGCCGTCCGTAGGTCTTCTCGAGCCCCTGCACATCCAAAACTATATTGTCGTCTTCCATGACCAATGATCCACCTAAGTGAAGTGGGGTGTTCTACCGAATTCGCCGCATACGTGCGATGTTGGGGGTAAATGGTACCGGTGTGTTCCAAGTGTGCGGCCAAAACACCAGAAGTGCTTTGCCGAGCAAATATTTGCCTTCGACCATTTTGGGACCAGCCCAAACACGTGCGTCAGAGCTTGCCGCGCTGTTATCGCCCATTGGGAAATACTGATCTTCTTCCAGTTGATATTCGCGGGAGCGACGCAATGTGAACAGGTCCGTTTCCGCCCACCACTCGGGGTTAGCATAGATCGCTTGGATTGCATCTTCCCATCGCAATAGCCGTCGTACCGAAGCGTCGGGAACAGCCTCAAGTACTTCCGCCTTGTTTCCAGAGTACTCCGAAAACGAACTGCCTTGCGCCGCGATGTAGTGGATATCGCGAAAGACTTGAGCCCGCTGAATCGTCAATTCAACGTTCTGACCACCAATTCCAATCGGCGCGGCGTCCAGAGGATCGTTGTCCGAGTAGTACGGACGTCGCTGATCCAGCGAGCGAAATTTCCAAGTATCCACAGCGGTTGAAGAGTCAAAGTCAATTAGACTCCCATTCACCCAAACGAAAATTTGGTCATCAAAATTTGACATTTCGATGCGATAACTGCCCGCACCGGATATTGAGGATTTGCCCTTGGTCGACAGCTTGTCCCCAAACGCTTCCGCGACGCCGTCGCCAGTTGCAGTCAAAGTTGCCTCGCCAGTCGCAACGTCGATCGCAACCTGATAACGAACACCGAATTCAACCAGGTCAACTAGCACCGTTCCAGTTTCCGACTGGATGTCGACATCGAACTGCCCCATCAAGTCACCCACCCAATTTTCGCCGCGCGTCGACAGAAGGCTGGCTGGCCGGAATCCACTTGCTTTTTCAGCTAGATCATAAATCCGAGAGTCCGATTGGATTTCCTCGCGAAGGCTACCCGATTTGTACACTCGGCTTCGTGGGAAAACTTGTTGTGTGTTGTACGCCAAGTAGTCAGTCACCAGTCGGGATTGCCGTGGCTGTGGTGCTTCAATCTGTTCGCCGGCCAGAATGTCCTCCCACGCTTCAAACTCGGGCAAAAAGTGGTAGTAGCGCAGTACTTCTGGATTGCTACCCGCTTTCAACGTAGCATTCCAAGACTGGACGTCATGTTTAACTTGCCAGCCTGACGAATCATTGACGGGTTGCCATAAACTTGGCCAACCGGCCTTAACAAGCAGCGGCGCTGGATGCCCCGTATCAGACACAACGCGCCGCATTGCATGGATTTTTCGGGCGGGTTTGCGCGCAATTTCCCATGGATCGCTAGCCGCTTTACGAACGTAAACGTCGCCTTCGCGAATCAAAAGCGTTTCACCGGGCAAGCCCACTAGACGCTTGATATAGTTCTGGCGTGCTTGGTTGGGGAACTTGAATACAAAGACGTCCCAGCGATCCGGGGAGCCGAGCACGTAATCGAACTTGCTAACCAAGATCCGGTCACCAGCGAAGGTGGCATGATTCGGATTGCCACGAAGGTCCAAGCGGTTAAGCCCGCGGCAGTTCGGACATGCTGCTGCGACGATAACCTTGTCGGATATCGCATTGGTTTCTTGATCCGTTTCACTGCTGGCAGAAGCCTGAAATTGGTATCCGCAATACTCGCAGAACAGGTCTTTGTGAGCGCCCATCAGCGTCGGCGCCATTGAGCCGGTGGGTATCACGAACGCCTCGGCCACGAATGCCCGAAACATAAACGCCAGCAGGAACGCTACGACGATGGACTCGATGGTCTCACGCGTCGCTTGCTGCTGTTCGGGGGGAGTCGCTGCCTTGGATTTCGCTGCTTTTTTGGCAGAACCGTTACCCGCAGCAACCGTAACCATCGATAAGCGCCTTTAATCCAATGCCAGAGGATCTGTGGAAACCTTCAGCTTTGCAAGACGCATTGCCGTCAAAGCGAGGTTGGGGGGGAATAGTTAGGCTATTCTGCCGCTTCGGCCAAATCTTGGAATAGAGTATCCAGACGAGCCCGGTGCCGCGGAGTATACCAAGGTAGCGAGTTCCGATGCAGCGCGAAACGAGCGTTAAATGCAGGCATTTGGGCCAAATCTGCAGATTGCTCCAGAATCCAGCCTTTGAGCGGTAATTGGATTCGCGAAGGGCTCAGGGACTGCCATCTCGAAGGTCCGCCGCGACATCCTGGATGATCTCAGTCAAGCTCTTCTCAGGTTCCCAGCCTATCAGTTTGCCGGCTTTCGCAATGGAAGGCACTCGGCGCTGCATGTCTTCGAAGCCCTCGCCGTAAACAGATTCATAAGACACGTGCACCCGTTCACTCGAACTACCCGTCTCTGCAATGATCTTGTCAGCCAAGTCAGAAATCGAGATCTCTTCCGTCGCACCCAAATTAACCACTTGACCATGGGCTTCTTTGGTCTCGAGAAGACCACGTAGCCCGCGAACAACGTCGGTTACATGGCAGAAACATCGTGATTGTCGGCCATCACCGTGTATCTCAAGCGTGCGGCCTTCTAAGGCAGACCGAACAAAGTTCGGAACGACCATTCCGTATTGACCGGTTTGGCGTGGCCCAACCGTGTTAAACAGCCGAGTAACCACGACTGGCAACCGACTGGATTTCCAGTACGCCATCGCTAGAAACTCATCCAACGCCTTTGCACACGCATATGCCCAGCGATGTTTAGTCGTAGGGCCAGCTAAACGATCACCATCTTCTTCGAACGGTACCTGAGTGCTCTTGCCGTAAACCTCCGACGTACTGGTTAGCAAAATGGGCTTGCGCCGTCGGTTCACCTCACTTAAAACGACTTGCGTACCAGTCACGATCGTATCGATCGTCTGCACCGGTTGCTCCATTATCAACTTCACGCCAACCGCAGACGCCAAATGAAATACCTCATCGCAGTCACGCACACACTCATGCACTAGCTCGGCGTCCGTGACGCTGCCAATCATGACCTTGAAACCCGGATTTGATTCCAGGTGTGCGACGTTGTGGATCGACCCGGTCGACAAGTCGTCTAGAACACTCACGGAATGCCCGTCGTTCAAGAGCGACTGTGACAGATGCGAACCAATGAAACCACATCCGCCGGTAATCAAATAACGCATCGTCCAGAGCCTTGAAAAGAATAGGGAGGCGCCGCTGCAGCCCCCCTGTGAGCCGTTGGCACAAAAGTCTTGAGAGTCGTTTCAACTACGAGTAGCAACTCAACGACCGCTTGAGGGGCTGGCGCGAAATCGATAACTCTCGCGCCAGATCTTGCGCAGCCAAAATGTTGACGCTGGCAAGCATCACTGCTCGAGTGCCTCGTGGATCGCAGACGCCAAACGGGGAAGGTTGTCAGGGGTGATACCTGCCACGTTGATGCGTCCACTCCCAACGATATAGATCCCATGCTGCGCCTTGAGCCAATCGACCTGTAGAGGTGTGAGACCACTGAATGAGAACATTCCACGTTGCTGCATCAAGAAACCGAAGTCTGTCTCGCATCCGGTCTCCCGCATCGCTTCCACAAATTGCGATCTCATAGCGTGAATACGCTCCCGCATCGTCGCCAGTTCGCCCTCCCATTGAGCACGCAAGTCTGCGTCGTTGAGTATGGTTGCTACGATCGCGCCGCCATGCCGCGGAGGATTTGAGTAGTTGCAACGGATCGCCTGCTTAACGCGACTGAAAACACAGTCGCGCGCACCGGCATCAG
>DNPC01000560.1 GCA_003501565.1 Planctomycetaceae bacterium
CTGAAAGTTGGTTTCATCGGAGTGGGCGGTCGCGGTGGGAGCAATTTGCGAAGTATCGCCAAGGATCCCGATGTTGTCGTTTCGGCGCTGTGTGATGTCAATGCAAAGAACTTAATCGCTGCAGCTAAGCTGTTTCCCGATGCGCGTCAGTTTGTGGATTTCCGCGAGTTATACCGACGCGTGGATGATCTGGACGCGGTCGTAGTGAGTGTTCCAGAGCATACACATGCCTATGCTACGTTGCCAGCGTTGCGGCGAGGCTGGCATGTTTATTGTGAAAAGCCTCTGACGCACAATATTGCTGAAGCTCGTTTGGTGACTGAGACGGCGAAAGCTGCCGGAGTGGCGACTCAGATGGGCACTCAGATTCATGCAGGTGAGAATTATCATCGTGTGGTGCGAATCGTCCAGTCGGGAATCTTGGGCGATGTACGCGAAGTGCATACTTGGGTCGGCCGGGCGTGGGGGCTGCAGTCAGAGGCAGATGCGAAAACAAACAAGGACCTGTTGTGGGTGGATCGTCGCCCAACCGAAATCATGCAACCCCCTGAATATCTGGACTGGGACGCATGGCTTGGTCCTGCCCCATACCGACCCTACCACGAAGTCTATTTTCCTGGGCCGAAATGGTATCGATGGTGGGATTTCGGAAGTGGCACGATGAGCGACCTGGGTAGCCATTGGGTCGATCTGCCATTTTGGGCGATGCAGCTTGACGCACCACAGTCGATAGTTGCTAGTGGACCGCCACCGCATCCCGAAATCGCACCGGCCAGCATGCAAGCCAAGTATCAATATGCGTCCAGACGCGGGCAGGACGCTCAAGGGCAGGCAGTCCCCCTGCCGCCGTGCGAATTAACTTGGTACCAAGGCAAAGAAAAACCGGAAATCTGGAAGGCTGGGAATATCCCTCAGTGGTCCAGTGGATGTTTGTTTATTGGCAGTTCCGCCAAGCTAATTGCTGACTATGGAAAATTCCAATTGCTCTCCGCAGATGGACAGCCTCTAGATGCTGAATCTGCTTTAGTGAAGGATCCGGCGGTGCAGTCCAGTGTAAGAGTCCCTGAAGGGCATCATGCAGATTGGCTGGCTGGCTGCCGTACGGGAGCTCCAACTGGTAGCCCATTCTCGTACGCTGGCCCGCTGACGGAAGCCAACCACCTAGGGAACGTTGCTTATCGCAGCGGGACTGAAATTCGCTGGGATGCGGCCGCCATGAAAGTCATCAACTCTTCGTTAGCTAACCAGTTATTGTCACGTAGCCCTCGCGGTGGCTGGAGCCTGGATGCAAGTTAGCGATCGAAACGGTCCGGGCTATTTCACACGCCGCCCGGAACCCGTCATAAAATCGATCCATTTGCCGTCGGGGCCTTTAACGCTGGATGTAACTTTCACTTCATCATCGGAAACGAATTCGTACATGTCGCGGTAAGTGGCCATCTTTCCAGGTGCGGCCATGTCTGGCCCTTCGGCCACCAACTCAAGCCGTGTGTCGTTCTTTGAAAGCGTGCCTTCGTAGCGCCAGATAAAGTCACCGGTGGTGTCGATCCAGGTACCCACGAACTTCTTTTTCTCAGTGCTGTAGCCGATTTGCTGCCTACCGACGACTTTGAAGTCACCTAGCTTGGCAGTCATCGAATTCACGACCCAGAACTCGCCTAACATCTTTGACTCAATCTGGCCCGTCATGGTGATTTCTTGGTCGCCTTGTTTGGCGATCGTTTTGGTTTCCCACTTGCCTACGAACTTCTTAAGCCACTTGTGCTGCGCAGTGGGTTCCGCCTCAGGCGGCTGCGCCTGGGCGACACCCGCAAACACTGCGAGTGCTGCCGATGCAATGAGTGAAGCTAGAGGCAGTTTCTTTACTGAGTTGGCTGAGGTCACTTGGCTGTCTCCTTTTGTGTTAGATCAGGCTGATTCAGTTCGAAAAGCGATATTGGTCCTACTGCCTGATTTGACTCTGACAGCTTATCCTATCTCGCCGCAGGATGGTTGGCCTAGCGGCGGTATGACCCTTTTTAGATGTAGATGTTTATGAATTCTGGTGAAGCTCAGAGAACAGAATCTGGCACCGAGATCACGATTGCAACCAATGCCGTTGCATTGACGATAGCCGGCTCGGATCCAAGCGGCGGGGCGGGCCTACAAGCAGACTTGAAGACATTTCAACAGCTTGGTTGTTACGGTATGTCCGTGGTGACATTGCTGACGGTCCAAAACACCGAAGGAGTTGAACGTGTCGAAGTGATGCCTGTTGAATTGGCCGCACAGCAACTGGCCGCCGTTGTCGGCGATATTGCTCCGCGCGCGATCAAGACAGGTGCCTTGGGGTCAGCAGATATGATCTCGAATATGGCCGCCCAACTTGGCGACATATCGGTGCCTTTGGTGGTTGATCCGGTTTTGGTGAGCAAACATGGCGACTCACTAGCGGACGATGCTTGCATTGAAGCGTATCGCGATGAATTAATTCCACGCGCAACTGTGTTCACTCCGAATCGATTCGAAGCTGAAGCAATACTCGACCGCAAATGCGTTTCGTTGCAAGAATACGCAAACGCAGCCGCTGAGCTGCAAGCGTTGGGGCCGGAGGTGGTCGTGCTCAAAGCGGGAGAATTCGAAGGTGAACGGCATCACATGGTCGCGTTTG
>DNPC01000171.1 GCA_003501565.1 Planctomycetaceae bacterium
CCGCCAATTTATATACTGTCTGGTAGTCGGATGTCGCGCCTGCAATATTTCCCAGCTCAAGCCGGCGTCCGGCCCGTGCCACTAGCGCTCTAACGGCGAATCGCACGTGTCCAAATTCAAAGCGAAAGATATCGTCCTCACTGCCATCACCAAGCACCGCAAACATTGGTTGGTCGGCACGTGCGACTAAGCTGTCGAGCTCGGGTTCTATCTGTTGCAAACAGTCGTCAAGAATCCTGTTTGGAACTTGATCGATCTCATCGTAAGTCGCAAATTGCGTTTCAAGATCTGAATCTGCTAGCGTTCGGAATGTCGGAAGAGCATCTTCCAAGGCGTTCGGTCCATCTCTAACATGCAATTGAGCATGTGGATAACAAAGAAACACGATTGCGATCCCAAGCGTTGACAAAGCAGCAACCAACAAGACTCTGCCAAGATACTTGATGGGGGAGCGTGAACGCAGTTGAGCCCACCCTAGCAATAGGATTGGCCCTGCGCATGCCGCGATTGCGAACCAAAGTGCGTTCGCCCATTCTTCAGTTACAACGAAGGCGAAAGGTCCGCGGTAGATGGGCCACTCGGTTTCCCAAACCAACGAAACGAACAGTTCATCCCAGGCTACTGCGGGTATTGCTGAGACAGTGGCGAGGACGACCGCAATCGGAGTTCGAAAACGCAGACGAATGTCGCTTTGCTGATGAAAATATACGCATACAGGAAGGGTAACGGCAAGTACGCAAATACTTACAAGTCCAATCCACGCCGCTGGAGTCAGCTCGGGAGTATTCGCTCCGACCGCAACCCCGATGCCAACGAAGCCTGTGATAGCCAGTAGCTCAAAAACTGAAATCCGTCGCCATTCGCGCGAAGTCCGTGGTTCTGCGAATAGAAATCGCGTACTCAACGCAAGAAGGACCATCGCAGTCAAAATACTGATCACACAGAGCCAGAAAATCTCGAACGCTTCCGCCAGCAGTGCTGGACTCGATGCGACGATGGCGGCAAACACGCTGATGAACCAAGGCCATTTTCGGTTGTAAATCCACAATGCAACCAAGCCGATCCAGACCAGTAGTCCGCACAGCAGCCATGCGGGCAAAAGCAAGTGGTCAAGTCCAATAAGGTCCATGCTGGTAGATGCTGATGGGTGGGGCGGCAAGTTGATATGATGGTAGGCGGAGCGCTGAATCCAGCCAAACCAACCGCCATCCGATGGATTTCTATTATGTCAGATTTACACATGCGTGGGCCGTCGCTCGTTCGGCACGAAGGCGAGGTACCTCGGGAGAAGAGCGCTTGTGGCCATCGCGATCGCTTGATTAGTGTGCAAGATGCGGACTTACATCCCGCAGCGTGGGCACATGCTGTCGATATCGACGGTGCAGAGCCTCACTACCACAAGATCTCCACAGAACTGTACTACGTCGTTGAAGGCGAAGGAACTGTGACGCTGGACGGTCAAGTACACTCAGTCCGCAAGGGATCGTTGGTCCACATCCCACCCGGTGTCGTGCACTCGGCAGCTGGTCGCGTTCGCGTGCTGGTCGTTGGCATCCCAGACATCGCCGAGGGCGACTATTATCCGGCTGAACAACCGTCTGCGAGTAGTTGAGCTTGCGACTACGGTTCAATCTCCAATGGCTTGCAGGCCCTCGATGAAGATACGCTTCCGCGCTTTTTCCGAAGTTGTCCCGCGCAATTTTCTAAGTCGCTCGTTCGCTTGCTCGGCTCCCAGCGAGAGGGGAATAGACTGGTCTGATTACCATCCGAGCGGTGTTTGAAGACCTCAAGTCGTATTTCTATTCGAGAATCTTGTCCGCTTTGGTGGGCAGTGGGCAATAATACTGTTGAGACCAAGAGTATTCTCGGTTGCGTGACGTCGGGCCGCACTTGGTACCGGTAAAGCGTCACTTTTGACAAGTTCAATTTGCCCTGACCAGGAGTGATCTACAATGTGGAAGCAAAGTTGTTTAATTGCCCTAGCCCTAATCGCTACCTGTAGCCTGACTTCGCGAAACGCCCAAGCACAAGGCCGCGTGTACGTTGGGCCAACGTTCATCGGTTCACCGTTCTTTTCAGCAAACGGACCGCGTCCATTTTCGACGCGGCGCGGGCGAGAGCTTCAAGCGCAGCGCGGTTACAACCGAGGCTACTGGATGGCACCATCTTCGGTTTTTTCACGGTCTTCGACTAGCTTCCGTCGTTCGTCGTCGCCCGTCTTCCGCCCCCGGTTCCGTCGTTTCTAGGCCTAGTTGCTGACGAACTTGCAAGCAGTTGTTTGGCGAACATGCGGGGTTCACTCCCTTGCGTTCGCCACATGGCGTTTCGCATCATCCCCGCTTTGAGACTGGTGCCCACAGATACCCAGTAGGCCACACTTCCTCCAGAGCTCCATGCCAGAGTTTTTGGGTTCGCGACAACACAAGCACTAACAGCCTATCTTCTGGCAAAGCGCGTCCGATAGCGCTGCAAGAATCTTACGATCCGTTCAACAGGTGGCTGCCCACTCTTGGCGGTGATTCTTGTTGGCGGTGATTCTTGTTGGCGTTCTCCAGCTTCGATAACGACAGCTAGCCGCAGCTCTCTCTCGGCCAGCTTGCTGGAAGGACACTCACGCAGACCGCTCTACTTCGACTTCTGCTCTTGAAGGGCTATTTGCTCCCGCCTGAGTGAGCCTTCAAGGAAAAAAGGGGCGAAGGGCACAAACGCACACACGACGACTAATGCTGCGCGGCGCAACGACCATGCTAGTATCGGAAGGGCAACCAACAATGCGATGACTAGTGCCGTGAATATGAAGCCATGGATCATACCCGGCGTTTGAATCGCTTCTTCGTCCCCCATGATTCGCTTCGAATAGATGGCGTGGAACAGAAGGTAAACGTACGACAGCCCATCAAGCACACTGAGAGCACGGACGACGCGAAGCCAGAAAGCGGGCATATTCGGTTCAATCTTGAACGAGGGTTAAATCGCAATGCAGTTTATGCTGGCACTTATTGTGGCTCCGCCAACTGCTCACGAAAAGCACACTGTAGAATGAGAGCGTAGCTGGCGGTCCACCCCGCCCCCATAGATGGATATCCTTGCTGCCTCAGGAGTCGTCTCCGTGAAAACGAAAACTCGCAGCGAGTTTTTTTCGTGTTTGATTTTCTTCCTGCTGAACCTGGGCGGTACAGTAGCGTGGACGCGTGCCTTAAACGCTCAAGAACTGACAGATTTTACGAACACATCTGGAAAGTTCTTAACACGCCACTGCGCTGACTGTCATACCGGCTCTGATGCAGAGACGAATGTCGATCTGGAAAGACCAGTACAGCACCTTGGAACTCCAGTGCACATGGACTTGATGCAACGTGCTTTGGATGCCGTTCAGTCAGGCCACATGCCGCCCGAAGAGGCCGCGGCGCTGACGGCTGAGGAACGTCGGGCGGTGATCGATGAGCTGAAAACCATCTTGGTTCATTCCTCGACCAAATGGCGGAAGTCCTGGCCGCCGTCGCGAAATCGTCGCCTGACGCGCAAAGAGTACAATTACACTATGCAGCATCTCTTCGGCGTCGACGCCGAGTTATCGGACCTTTTACCTGCTGACGCGCTTTCGACCGAAGGCTACCGAAACAGCATTGAACGCACTGATCTGACATGGTTGCATCTGGAATCCTATTTGGCAAGCGCACGACGTGCAGTCCAGCGGTACGTTCAGGTCGTTCCGCGGACACAATCCCAAGATCCAGACCGCCAAGCGAGTGACGACCGTGATGCCAGCCTCCATTACGCGATCGAATTCGAAGATTTGTTCTACTCGACGGCTGATCGCTACGCGGGACTAGAACAGGCACCGCAGCCAATCTCGCATAGCGAAATGCTGCATCGGCGGAAACTGAGCCAGAGCCGCACAACTGAATACACAGATCCGCTCTCGCCGCGCCTCCCAGGGGCCCATTCCGATGACGAGATGTTGCGACCGGCAATCCCGAAACTCCACCAGCAATACGTCGCGTATCCGGAGCGTCTCCCTGCGGGTGAACTAATCGTGCGCGTCCGCGCCGCCGGAACGGCCGATCGCTTCGGGCGTTTCCCGATGATGCGCGTCGAAGCCGGGATAACGCTGGGCGATGGATGCTCGATGGATACTCGGCTGCTGGGCGACGTGGAGGTTCGAGCCACCTTGGACCAGCCCAAGACCTACGCGTTTCGAATTCGGCTCGAAGATCTGCCGGCCAAAGGCGATTTGACCAGCGACCAGTGGGTCGACCGCTTGAGCATATTCGATTTGAATCAGATCTTCATTGCCAACATCACGCCAGACCACCAGGCGATTTTTGAGCGTGGCCGAGGCGCCTACGCAACGCCCGAAGCAGGCACGCAGGCAATCGCAGGCGCGTTGAAGACCATGCGTGAGCGGGAAACGAACTTTCTCTACCTTGACCGCATGGAGATTGAGATGTTGCCTGGGGTCGGTGCCGACAATCAGGATTACCGTTGGCGATTCACTGAGGCGGATACGAAGGACAACAAAAGTGCTTTCGCGGATTTAGAATCCCAGATCGCCGATTTCCTGCGAGCTGCGTTTCGTCGTCCCGTCACAAGGCAAGAAATCGCATCGAAGATTGAGCTATTCGAAGCATTTTGCGACCGGGGTTTGAGTCCGCGAGCTAGTTTGCAAGAAACCCTCGCAGCGGTACTGGTCTCTCCTTCATTCCTGTATCAAGTGCCGCAGTGGCCGCACGAAATCGAACTGGAGCATCGGAAACGCCACGCTTACAACCTGGCATCGCGGCTGTCGTTCGCCCTTTGGATGCAAGCACCAGACAACCAGCTACTCGACTTGGCCGAACAAGAGTCACTCCTGCAGGAATCTGTACTTCGAAGCCAAGTCCGGCGATTGCTGGACGAACCGCGCAGCGAACGTTTCCTGCGTGACTTCTGTTTTCAATGGTTGAGACTCGACAAGCATCGCAATGTCGCGGTCGATCGTGAATCCTATCCCGCGTTCGATAACTTGTTCGCGGATGCGTCAATCGAAGAAACGCTGGCTTACTTTGTCGATGTATTCGATTCAGATGTCAACGCACTTGACCTACTGGACTCCGACTACGCGATCGTTAACGACTTGCTAGCTGAACACTACGACCTACCGGTGCCGTTATCCGGTCGGTTTCAGAAGGTGCAGCTTGCCGATGGTACAGTTCGTGGCGGGTTGTTGACACAGGCTAGCCTGCTGACGATGAATTCCAACGGAATGGACTCACACCCTGTCCGCCGCGGCGTCTGGTTGCTCGATCGCCTACTCGACATGCCACCGCCACCACCCCCACCGAACGTTCCGGAGCTCACACCGGAAGATCCTGATTTTCGTGGGCTGAGCCTCAAGGAACAGATTAAGAAGCACCGCTCACCCGGCGCTTGCCAAGACTGCCACGCGCGGATCGATCCCTGGGGAATTGCATTTGAAAACTTTGATGCCACGGGCAAGTGGCGCGATACGCGTCCTGCCGTCAACAACGGCGATGAAACTGGGGATGCAGTTCAGCCTGCCAAGCTAATCGACGCAGCCACCGTTCTCCCCGACGGTCAATCGATCGTGGACGCCAATGCACTCAAGCAGCATTTACGATCCCAGTATCGTGGGGAATTCGCTGAGTCCCTGACGCGGAATCTGCTAATATATTTACTTGGTCGACGCCTCGATTACTTGGACGAATCAGAAGTGCAACGGCTGCGTGATCGCTTTATCAAATCCGACTTCCGCATGCAGGAGTTGATAACAGATATCCTACGCAGCGATTTGTTCGATCCCGCCCGAAGCTCCGCCAGAACCCCCGCCCGAACCCCCGTTCAGCACTCTCGTCATCCTAGTCACGTTGGGGCCGGCCCCGCGGGCTCTAACGATTAAGTTACCGGCAAATTGAACTCGAAGCCCTCCGACATGCATTCCCCAACGAACAAACCTCTGTACCGACGTAGAGTCTTGCAAAGCTCTGGGGCGAGCTTGGTGCTGCCGATCCTGAGTTCGCTGAGAGCATTTGGCGGCGAACCGACGGCGCTGGCCAGCAAACAGAGCGATACGAGTTTGCCACCGCGTCGCTTCTGCTGCATCTTCTTTCCCAACGGCGTCAGTCTGCCGCCAGAAGATCATCCCGACCACCAACAATGGTCATGGTTCCCACACACAACCGGCATTGACTATCGCTTCAACCGCCCGCTCAAACCACTGGCCGCCTATCGCCAGGATCTAACAATTCTGTCGGGACTATCGCATCCCGCGATGCGGAGTTCGATCGCACACATCACGGCGGACAGCTTCCTGACCGGCGCCGATTCTTCGCAATTCTATACCAACAGTATTTCGCTGGATCAGTTGTTGGCTGGAAAAATTGGGCAGTCAACGCGATTCCCTTCACTGACGCTTTCGAGCGACGGAGGCGTGGGAGCCCCTGGACGTACGCATACTTTGTCATTCGATGCAGCGGGGCGTCCGATCCCAAGCTTATCGGATCCACGAAGTATCTACGATCGACTATTCGGCGTTCAGGGGCAATCCAACGAACAGAAACGCCAGGCTTTCGGCCGCGACCGCAGTATCATGGACCACGTGTTGGAGGAGATGCAGAGCCTCCAGCGGGGGCTATCGGCCGAAGATCGTCGCCGGCTCGACGAGTACTCCGAATCAGTAAGGACGATCGAACGCCGCTTGGCAAGTGCCGATCGTTGGCTAGATGCGAACCCACCGGAGGTCGATCCCCGCGACATAGTGCTGGATGTAACCGCCCGAGGCGATGCGCAAGATTACATTCGTGCGATTTTGGATCTGATGCTCGTCGCGCTGCAAACCGATACAACACGGGTGATTACGTATCAGATTACCAGCGAAGACGCCAAGGGAATTGGTGACCGGTTTCCAACATCGTTGGGTTTACCGGGGCACCATGCGCTTAGTCACGGCCTGGGCCATCCGGAAGGATATCGCAATTGGGCAAAGTACGACGAATTCCTTGCAACACAACTCGGTTATTTCATCGGGCGGCTGAAGGCCACACCGGATCCCCTTCAGGACGGCAGCCTGCTGGAAAACACATTGTTGTACTATGGCTGTAGCACTAGTCGCACGCATCTCGCCGCCAATTATCCCTTGATTTTGGCCGGCGGCCAGCGTCTTGGTTTTCGCCATGGTTCGTTTCGAACCTTCGACGAATCCAAAGTCCGCCTCTCCGACCTTTA
>DNPC01000565.1 GCA_003501565.1 Planctomycetaceae bacterium
GGAAACGGGTTGCGCCGTCCGCAGGCGGGCGAGCCCGGAACTGTAATGGTAATGCACGAACTCGAAAACCCGCGTGACACATACCTGCTCAATCGTGGCCAATACGATGCACCAGACAAGTCCAACAAGCTTTCGCCGGGTGTCCCCGCAGCAATTGACTTCAGCACTGATTCGCCGCGTAATCGGCTTGAGCTGGCGCAGTGGCTGGTCGATTCACGCAATCCACTGACAGCTCGCGTAGCGGTCAATCGCATTTGGCAGCAGTTCTTCGGACGTGGACTGGTAGAGAGCAGCGACAACTTGGGCTCCCAGGGTTCCGTTCCTACTCACCCTCAACTCCTTGATTGGCTCGCATCCGAACTGATCGAAAGTGGTTGGGACATCCAACACATTCAAAGACTGATTGCGGGCAGCGCTACTTTCGCCCAATCCTCGTCCCCCAAAAAATTCACAGGGCCGGATGAAAGCGAGCCGGATGAAAGTGGGCCGGACAAATCTGGGCCGGAGAAAGCTAAGCAGACAACGGCCGAAATCCTTGATCCTCAAAACGTGTGGTTCTCGCGTGGCCCACGAGTTCGCTTCTCTGCGCCAATCGTAAGAGACGCAGCACTAGTCTCAAGCGGTTTATTGGTAGAACGCTTCGGTGGGCCGAGCGTGAAACCCTACATGCCGCCGAAGGTCTGGAGTTCCATGTCAAATAACAAATACGTGCAGGACAGTGGCGGCGCGCTTTTCCGCAGAAGCCTGTACACGTATTGGCGCCGAACCATTCCACCGCCAACCATGGTGGCCTTCAACGCAGCTGGCCGCGAAGTCTGCTCGGTCAAGACCGAAGTTACCAACACTCCGCTTCAAGCTTTAACTCTGCTAAACAACAAACTGTTTGTTGAAGCCGCTCGAAATATGGCTCAACGGTCGATGCGCACCCACAAGCAAACCGAGTCTCGGCTCGTTTTCGCATTCCGGCAAATACTCTCGCGAGACCCCAAACAGGCAGAACTGAAGCTACTCAAGTCGTCTCTCGCAATCGCCAGACAGCATTTTGAAGGTGACTCCGATGCAACGCACCAGCTCTTGTCAGTGGGTGAGTCGGAAGTCGACGCAGGGCTACCTAAGACCGAAATCGCAGCGATGACTGTCGTAGCGAACTTACTCTACAATTTGGACGAAGCGATCTATCGTGACTAAGCCAGCTCATCTACCAAGCAATGCTCAAGCGAACCTCCTACCGGTGTCACGGCGGAGAAGTTGGTTGCTGGGTTCGCTGGCACTGGCAGGTCTGTCAGGCGTGAAATTCGGCCAGGCCGCGGAGCAGCCCGATGCGCAAAATCCGGTGTCCGTCTCCCATCATCCGGCGCGTGCCAAGCGAATCATCTACCTATTTCAATCCGGTGGCCCAGCCCAAATGGATTTGTGGGATTACAAACCGCTGCTAAGCAAGCGAGCCGGTCAAGATGTACCAAAGTCTGTGTATCCCGATGACCGCAAGACAACGATGTCTTCCGCACAAGCAAGTTTCCCGGTTGCCCCAAGCAAATTCAAATTCGCTCAGCACGGCAAATCGGGAACCTGGGTAAGCGAAGTGATGCCACACATTGCACGGCACGTTGACGATTTGTGCGTAATCAAGTCACTGCACACGGATGCCATCAACCATGACCCCGCGATTACATTCCAGCAAACTGGATCTGTGTTGCCAGGCCGCCCTAGCTTGGGCGCCTGGACTTCCTACGGACTCGGCAGTGACAATGCCGAATTGCCAACATTCGTTGCCATGAGTTCCAAAGGATCAGCCAAGCAGGGGCAACCACTGTATGACCGACTATGGGGATCCGGGTTCCTACCCGCGCAGCATCAGGGCGTAAAATTCCGAAACAATGGTCAGCCCGTTTTGGACATCGAGAACCCAACCGGTTTTTCCCAAAAGCTACGTCGTCAAATGCTCGACCAACTGTCGGCAATGAATCGCTTGCGACATGCAGAGACCGAACACGCGGAGATTTTCGAGCGAATTGCGCAGTATGAATTGGCATATCGATTACAGTCCAGTGTGCCCGAGTTGCTAAATCTTGGCGATGAAACCGCCAGCACACTCGAGTCCTATGGGCCAGACGTCAGGAAACCAGGAAAATACGCTTTCAATTGCCTGATCGCTCGAAGACTAATTGAGCGCGGTGTCCGGTTCGTGCAGCTATTTCACCAAGGTTGGGATTCCCACAACAACCTTCCCGACCAAGTAACTAAGCAAGCCAGAGATACCGACCAGCCGACCGCAGCCCTGCTCGCCGACCTAAAATCTCGAGGCCTACTCGAAGATACCCTCGTCATCTGGGGCGGCGAGTTCGGTCGAACGGTCTACTCACAAGGGAAACCCAAACCAGGAACTTACGGTAGGGACCACCACCCCAGTTGCTTCAGTATGTGGATGGCTGGCGGTGGAATTCGGGGCGGAATGAGCTACGGTCAAACAGATGACTACAGCGTCAACGTCGTTGATAAACCGGTATCCGTTCACGATTTGCACGCTACGATATTGCACCAGCTTGGCATCGATCATGAACGATTCACGTTTCCTTTTCAGGGACGTGATTTTCGATTGACCGATGTCCACGGACGTGTCGTCAGTGATATCTTGGCATGACATCCTGACCTGAGATCGCAGTGGAAAATTTTGGCGTAAATCGAGCTTTCCATGGAATGGACGCGTGAAGTAGTTCTCGCCCCTCTTGGTGGCCGAACCTTAGTGACCGAATTCACCTTAGAGGAACCTACTGAGTTTTGGCACGACGCACAGCAGCAACTCAGTCCCGACGAACAGCATCGCGCCCAGCGCTATAAGTTTGAAAACGTTAGACGCCGCTTCGTCGTCTGTCGCTTCCGAGTGCGGCAGCTACTCGCAAAGCTACTCGGCTGTCATCTTACCGACGTCGTGTTTCAGTACGGCAAATGGGGAAAACCGGAGTTGGATGTAACCCAGTTTCCGAAGCAACGGCAACACGAACTAGCCAGATTACATTTCAATGTATCCAATTCATCTGACACCGGAATGCTGGCGGTGTCCGGCCAGCCTGTTGGCATCGACGTCGAGGTGCTTGAGCGGCCGTTCAAGTACACGTCGGTTGCCTCTTTGGTATTAGCAGAACTCGAGCAGCCTCTCTGGAACAAAGTCCAACAGCGCGATCGGAACATCGCGATGCTACGGCTTTGGGTCTGCAAAGAGGCGATCCTGAAAGCTATGGGCTTAGGAATTGCAGAAGGCCTTGGACAGGTTGCGTTTGATTTACCGATCTATGGGGCCGAGCAACCAGGATTCTCTCCCACGAACATTGACCCAAGTCTTCTGCTTAGTCTGGACGATGACGGCACCTGCTCAATGAACGATTGGGTCGACACAAAGACCTGGACGGCGAAAATCTTGTACGACTCCGCTCCTAAGGTTGCAGCCATCGTTACGCATCGTCATGCTCAACAGATCGAATTCGTTCCTTACGCTTCCATCACGCTGGCCGAGTAGCTTGCACTCACACCGAGCAACGATCGCGTTGAGGGCGTTGTAGGCACTCTCCCGACGCAGCCGCCGCCGAGTAGATTGGCTCCGCAGGAACCGACGAATCCCACCAGAAAAATCCACAACTGCGGGTGCAGCAGGTTGCAAAATCTTATAAACAACCGGTCAATCGAGTCGTATTTCTTGCCCACGGTGGAATGCGTTTACTTCTAGATCACCTGAAACAAGACGCACTGTCATAACATACGATTCGCCAGCCACCGTCTGCTTTTCCCCCTCAACGACCAACGCGGTCCCTTCATCGATTCCGATTCCCACCAAGTTGGGATTCTGGCGAACGGCTTCGATAAGTCTTGGTAGTCGGTTTCGCCATAGGAAATGCTGATCAACGATCGCATTGGGAAGCAAATCCAAGCCTTTTGATAGCTCGGGGACATTTCGACCTCCCGCAATCATCGTCCGTGTTTGGATCGCTGCTCCAGCCGAAGTGCCTCCAATCACTACTCCACGGTGCAGGCACTCGTGAATCGCTTTTTCGACCGCAGTTCCCAGGTAAGCATCCGCAATTCGTTGCTGCGACCCACCACTGAACCAGACCGCGGTAGCCTCTCCAAGCGGCTCACAAAACTTGGCGCTCGACGCGACTTCACGATCACGAGTATGCAGCACTTGAACCGTTTCAAATCCTCTTTCAGCCCACAGCGACTGAGTTGCCGCTAAATCGACCGGGAGTGTCGAGGCGGTCGGAATCACAACCAATCTCGGATCTTCACCCGCCAGCCTCCGGAATTCGGCGTATACCGACTTCGGCAATCGTCCACCGCCCGCAACCACCAGTTTCCTACTCTTGACTTTCTCGCTAGGCAGCCCCGGTTCTGGCGACTGTCCACACAGATAACCTGTCTGACCAAGCAGTAGCACGCAAGTCAAAACGACGCACATCCGGCGTTGAAGTGTGACGACGCATCGTAACGTAACATGTTGCATGAAAACTAAATCCATCTTGGGGCAGGGGAGTGAGACCACGAGCACCTCGGCACCCACATACCAATAGCAGGTCGCCAGCAACTAGCCTTCTACTAGCACCGCCCAACCACATCGTGTCCGCGGGCGAGTAAAAAAGACATACCGACGTGAAGGCTGATTCACTATGCCAACGATTCACACAAACGAAACCGCCCGTACCAAGCAATCTTCGCTATGTGAGAACCCTCGAAGCTCACTGTATAATATAGCCATAATACCAAATGCATCTTCCAAACCTTCAAGCGTGCGATAAACCTCGATAACGGTCCTATCGATGCCCAGTATCTTCCAGCTGCCTTACTACCATTCACACTTCCGCGATCACGTTACTGCCCCACTGGCAGTTGCGATTTGCCTGTTCAGTAGCCTGAGCGGGCGAACTTCCGAAGTTGACTACAACCGCGATATCCGGCCAATCCTGGCCGCCAATTGTTTAGCATGCCATGGTCCAGATGAAGAATCCCTAGAAGCAGATCTGCGGCTCGACGATCGTGACTCGGCAATCGAACTTGGAGCCATTGTGCCTGAGTCGGCCGACGACAGTGAATTAGTGCGGCGAATTCTGTCCACGGATCCCGATGAACAGATGCCACCTCCTGACAGCCATTCAAGCTTAACGGACGAACAGAAAACGCTGCTGCAAACTTGGATCGACTCGGGCGCGCAATATGACCAACACTGGGCCTTCGTCCCTCCCACCCGGCCCGAGTTGCCTGCCGTCAGCAACGTGGACTGGCCTACGAACG
>DNPC01000570.1:0-262 GCA_003501565.1 Planctomycetaceae bacterium
ATAGGAGCGTTGCTGGTTGGCGTTGCTGACGCAGCGGGAGCACTTGTGGCTGGTACCGCGTCCGCTGAGGTCGCTGGTGCCGCTGAAGCCGCCGGAACAGTTGAGGCAGCCGCATTGGTGCTAGCCACCGTTGTCGCCGGCGACGTCACCGTGTTTACCGATGGAGGGTTTGCCGTGCTCGAATCGATGGTCGGGGCAGGTGAAGATGTACTTGTATCCTGGCTAGCCAGTGTTGGCCGGGCTGCTGGCGATGCGGCTGCTG
>DNPC01000570.1:334-6899 GCA_003501565.1 Planctomycetaceae bacterium
CGATGCGGCTGCTGGCGATGCGGCTGCTGGCGATGCGGGTGATGGCGCTGTTGGTGGAGGCGGTTCTTCGTCCTCATCTTCATCGTCGTCCGCACGCGATATCGCACGATCGAACATGTCGGCTTGCGTCATTGGACCACCGCACCCGGTAAGCAACGATGCCAACGCAGTGACACACAGCAACTCAATGACTAACTTGCACTTCATACTAAATATCTTCTCCGTTTATCCAGCTAGGCAATAATGATTGCCCAGCTCCGCCGCCAACCAATAGGCTTGCGACTAGTTTGAAATCCCCGAGGGCGTCGCGTGCAGACGTAAGTGAGCGACCAAGTTCACGCCGCGCTGGAATGGCCGCAGATTCTTGGGCGCGGACTGCTCTGGTAAGCGATGCAGCGGAGGCTGGATTGAGCCGAACATTGTCTGCATCGGCATGAGTGATCTTAAGAGCCGAAGCCAATGCTGAGGAAAGATCATCGATTCCCCAGTCGAGTGCTCGAAACCAGCCACCAGATCGAGAGAACAAGTTCACGCTGCTGCGGGCAAATCCAACATCCATGACCAGCAACGCTCCGGTGTTACTGTCGACGAGATGTCCGAAGTAGTCGCAATGCCGCAGTAAGTTGAGCATTCCGAAGGCTTCAGGAACGACGAGCACGTGGCTAGCACCAAGTTGTTCAATAAAGCTTCGCCGCGATTCAACCTCAGTCCGCTTGACTGCGGTCAAGAGTACATTCTGGCTCGAGGCAGACTCGCTGGCTGGCTCAAATTTAGTGTAGGCTGTTGCCAGCAAATCCATTGCGATTGGGATGTTGGCCTGCGCCTCTTGTGCGATGAATGCGGCATGTTGTTTGGGAGCGTTTGCCGGGACAACGAATTGACGTGCGAGAAGGTCTGAATTGGCAACGCTCGTCACTACGACCGTTTCTTTGAGGTCATCTTCGGCGAATGCTTCCTTGAGCGCCTTGAGAATAGCCGAAGGTTCGGGTTTTCGAAGCGTCTTGATGGATCCGCCTTGTGCGATCTTGACCATGCGGGCTGATGTGACGCCGATTTTGTCTTGCTGTCGTTTTAGTTGTACTAATTTGATATGGCTATCACCAATATCGACGCCCCAGGCAACGTCTGAATCGACTTTCTTCTTCCGAGAGAGCATCGACAACATGCCCTTTTTCTGATCACTGACCAGCTCGGCGGTTGGCTCCCCAGCGGAAAGTCCCTGGAGAGCCAATCCGGTAGCAACCCAAAATTGGCTTCCGTTCTTTAGCAGCACGTCTGGTCTCGATCCGGCGACTTCGTTGGGAAATCCAACCGGGGTTAAACCGCTTTCAATTTGACCGGTCTCGTTATCCATCCAGTGGTGGAATCGGTTCATTCCGTCCGGACGGCCCTTCCGGACTGAACTAAAACGTTCGACCAACGCAGCCACATTCTTGTCGCCTGGCGTTAGTTTTTGGAGTTTTGAAAGTGCAACTCCGACCACCGGCGAAAGGTGGCGTGTTCTGGCAACTAACTTCCGAACAAAAATGAGTTCTTCCAGTTGATCAGAAAGCTCGCGGTGTGAGGAAGTTAGATAGTCGTCAGGCACACACTCGAGCAAGCCAAGAGCGACAGCATGTTTTCCCGCATCACGATAGCGAACAGCTTGCTTTAGGAGTTTTGCAGCAACTTGCTTGAGGAGATCTTGGTACTTCTGACTGTTTGGATTGATGCCTAGTAGCTGCACCAAATCCATCGCGGCAGTTTGCCAATCCTTTTCAGCCAGAGCTTTCTTCAGAGATTCCTTCTTGGCGCTCGAAACTGAAAGACTTGAGGCAGCATCTTCCTTCAACTCCCGCAGCTCGTCATCAAGCAAGCCAATCGGCACCTCGTCTAAGCGCCGTGCGATCGCGCTGAAATCGTGCCTCTCCTTCAATTCTGCAAGTTCAGGCCGTAGCGCTTCTATTTGTTGGGTCCAGTGATCACGCTTTTCTGTGTAGCCCGCATGCAATTCGCGAGACGTTGCAACCAAAGTAGCGAAGCGTGGATCCGTGTTTCCGAGCAGCGGGTCGAGAAGCCGGACAGCGTCGTTAAGGCGACCTTCGTTGGCGGCATTGACAGCCCGATCAACGATATCTTGGGCGGCCGAGAGTTTCGATTCGGTCTCCTTGAGCAGGTGAAAACCGCAGCCGTTACAAAATTTCTGGCCAATGCGAACCTCATCGCCGCACTGCGAGCATTTTTCCCAAAGCGATTGACCGCAACTGCTGCAGAATTTGCTGGTGCTCTCGTTCTCTTCTCCGCAGACGGTGCACGTAAATAAGGCTGAGGTTGAGTTGCTCATATCGCCAATCTCACTGTTTGTCCCGACTGCTTGTACGGCAAGTTCGGTCGAAGCCTCTATTCAAAAACCACAAGGTTGATTGGGAGCTCTAGCTGCTCATCGCCAGGGATTCCTGGCGCCGAGACGCTTAGTTCGCCAGCTTGCCCACGATCGAAAATACCGCTCTTCAAACGCTCGGTCAGTTTGAGGGAAATACGAAAGGACTGTTCGGCTGCATTGCTGCTGGGCAAAATATCGACCGTTGCTTCCAAGCCTGGGATCCCCGTGGCAGTTGCATTAATCTCCGCAGCCTTTTTGTCGCCGCGAATCTTGCCGACCAAAGTCCAAGTTGTCCCGAGCGTCTCTTTGCTCTTTAGGTTTCCGAGTTTGATCGTCTCGCCACGCAACGTTTTGCCATAGAGCGAAAGCCGTCGAACGACCTGACCGTGGAAGCCGACTTCGGCGAGGATGCTGCCGTCCGCTTCGACGGGAAATGCAAATTGCGGTCCGTCGCTGGTCGCGAATTCGACTTCTTGTCCATTCTTGATTTTCTCTATTCGCTCGGTAGCAACTGCCTGTTGTTCGGCAGACCAGTCCGCTGGTGGCCGAACATGGATTCGTAGTACACCAGTCAGTTCTCCATGTGGAGCTTCACCGTCGTAGAGGACCTTCACAACACGATGTGTGGTCGCAGTGTTGAACTCCGAATCGCGGGCGAAGGAGTCTTGGTAGGGCTCGGTATCCACGATGGCGGTGACATGCGGATTGGTAGATTCTATTCGCTCGATATCCATGGTTTTCCAAACCTGCGAATAGACCACGAATTGCTTTGACTTGCTATTGGAAGGTGTCAGACGCCCCAAATTGATCGTGTCGGTGAGCGAAGCCACAACGGCTCGAACTTCGCCTTTGACTTCTAGTTTGATCTCGCGAACTAAAGGGTCGTTGGTCTCTACCGTTGCCGTCTGTGCAAATTGTTCTTTGGCGTGCCCGCTATTCCAGGTAAGCGTTACGTCATACGATTTGCCTGGTGGAATGACCGCGTCCTTGAGGTCTGAAAGCGTACATTTGCAACTGCTCCCGGTGCCCCGGATCGCCAAGGGAGCCTTCCCTTCATTCTTGATAACGAAGGTATGCTTGCCGACGGTAAGCGGATCCATCAGGCCAAAGTGATGAGCTGGATCATCGCAGCGAGCCACGGGAACAAGATCGCCATTCTTGCGTGCCTCGACCGCTTCGGCGACCTCTTTCATCCGCTTTTGGGCGGCTTGCTGTTGACCGTTCCGCGTGAGGGGCTTGGTCGACACGCCGCTAAGAGCGAAACCGAAGCAAGTTCCAAGCAGGCCAAGCACGGCCAGGGCAGTAAGTACGTATTTCATCGTGTTCGTTTACGTTGTTTGATTGTTGTTCTTGCTGTGCAAGTCACTGAGCGAGGAACCGCGGCAAACGCGTTGGGACAATCTGGCTGCAAAATCATGCGGCCGCGCGACGCCTCGCCAGTAACTAGACGCTGGCTGCGACCAACACAAAATGTCGATCGCAGCCATACGGATTTAAACACTAAACTACGAAGACCCAAGCTGGGTTTATTCGAAGTTGTTAGCCTTTTCCATCGTTTGCAGGAACATTCCGCTGAACACTTCGCTGCGTGGAAGCTCTACATCAGGACCTTCGTAGCCGAGGGTTGAGTATTGAGCAGCAGTTAGGTTGCGAGGAATGTTGAAGCCTGGGTTTAGGAACTTGTCTTGGTTTTCGTCGCTGAATTCGCGTACTGAACCATCGGCAAACAGGATGTTTGCTGTTCCGCCCTTGCCGCCACCGTGAACGGTAAACCAGTCACGAGTGTCTTGCAGGAACGTACCACTGCCATCAACTGGAGCTGGGCAGTTGCCAGAAACTTCGCAAGCGATTTGTGTAGCCAGGTCGGTAGCAGCCGGAATGGTGCGGACCTTGGCGGTTGAGGTGTCGTAGTAGCTTGGACCGTCATTGAACGCTTCGCCGAGCAGCTCACCTGCTTCGATGAAGACCTTCGACTGACCATCGTTGGCAATAACGCCCCAAGGATCGGTGGAGGTGTATGCAGCGTTGAACTCCATAACTGCGTCCTTGATGTCACCAGGAGCTGCATCGCCAAGAATGGCGATAGCGTCAGATGCAACCGGACCAGTTTCGAGCAGACGACGACGCAGGGGACCCAGAGTGCTAGCGCGACCCTTAGGCTTGAAGTTGACTGCTGGGGTTGCGAAGCTAGGAACTGCCAGATTGGCTTCCATCTTCACACCGCTACGAACCAAGTGCCATCCAGCGGCGTAGTTCGTGTTGTAGCCTTGCTCGATGAAAGCTCGAGCGATCAACTGTCCACGCTCTTCGCTACCAAGTGCTGTGCTAGCAAATCCATCGGATGCTGAACCTGATCCACTGGCTCCACCCCATTCCGCAGAGCCGCATACGCCCTTCGCTAGGTCGAGCGGGTTAGCACCTTCTTTGGGATCGCCGGTTGACTTACCGAACAAGTCATTCAGCTTTTCCGGGCCGTTGATTGGGTTTGAAGGGCATCGCATTTCATGAACGCTACCGCCGTTGACGTTTACTACGTCCGCAACCCAACCGATGGAGTCCATGCAACCATCGCGAGTGAAGTCGCTTGCACCGGAGCACAAGCGAGCTTGTGAGTCCTTGTCAGCGAACATGTGCAGAGCCAAACCGATTTGCTTCAGGTTGTTTTGGCAGCTGGCTTTACGAGCGCTCTCGCGAGCGCGGTTGACGGCTGGCAACAGCATAGCGGCCAAAATGCCGATAATGCCGATGACAACCAACAGTTCGATCAGCGTGAAAGCCGATCGACGACCGAAGGTCTTCTTCATAATCAGAACTCTCCTACAGGAAGATCAGATGGGGCACCACGCCCCAGGTCTGTATTTGTCGCGGCTCTCACGAATTGTGCCGCGTAAACTCCAAAAGCAAATTGGTGATCTAAGGACGGATCCCAGAAGTCGACGCCCGTGTGCAAGGCAAATTACACACAGCCGCCAGCGAAAGATGAGACCTTAACGCTTCTGTACCGCACTTAGGCTATAGGCACTTGCCAGATCAGTCGGGGCAACCTCCAGTTCAGCATCCGCAAATTGCTTGCTGCCGGAACCGTGAGGAAAACCGTTGTTGATATAGCCGTCCTTGTTTTTGTCGAAAAGTGTGCGAACACTTCCGTCCGCCATAACCACATTGACGTTGTTGGCATGTATTGGATCAAGGCCTCGGTAGTCCTGAAGCACCTGTTTGTTCCAGTAGGCCCACCATCCAGTCGGCCCGTCGCGGCCTGAGGCGTTAGGAGCGGGTTCGCGGACAATCGAACCATCGGCAGCGAATGCAGCCGGTCCGCCGAACATGTTCAGGGCAACTAATTCGCCGCTCTCAAATTCCCCGAGTTTCTGAGCTAGTGAGCCGGCCAGTGAAAGTGGTTTCACATCTGCGACTAAGGGAACCGATGAACTCGCCATCCGCGAAACATCGACGTTCTTCTGTGCGAGAGGTCCACGAGTTACGTTGCGAGAGAAAATGCTCGTCCCGCAGGCTGACTTTTTGGGTTTAGGATTACCTGTCCGTTCGTTAATAACCACATCCCCGCGGACCATATACCAGCTTGCAGCGTAGTTGGTATTGAAACCCAGATTCATAATTTGTGTTTCAACCAAAGCTCGACGTGCTTCGCTACCGACCGAAAAGACGCTCGGAGACTCTGCAATTTGCCTGCATGGTCCAACCAATTGCGTACCGTCTGGCATCGTCTGTGGCGGATTGCCCTTCGGGTCAATGCAATAGGTTGTTGCTGAAACGTCTCGTTCGAGAACCTGGTTAACAGTCATAGAAACCTGAGCCAAATTCGATGGGCATGTCAGGCTCCCCGTTTCAACCCCGTTGTTCACCAGATCAGCGACCCAGCCGACATCCGTGATCGCACCGTCTTGTTCCCAATCAAAGTTGCCAGAGCAGAAACGCCCGCCATGCGAGGTTGAAAAGGCTTGCAAGCCGATGCCTATTTGACGCAAGTTGCTTTGACACTGGGCTGAGCGTGCCGAAGCTCTAGCAATGTTGATCGCCGGTAAGAGCAACCCAGCCAGTACACCAATGATGGCGATGACGACTAGCAGTTCGATGATGGTGAATGCGAGACGAGAGGGACGTCTAGCCAGACGTCGAGATGAGCGTTGTGTCACTATGTCTTCTTCCGATGAGTTACAATCCTGTGCGTCGGAGCTGCCATTC
>DNPC01000578.1 GCA_003501565.1 Planctomycetaceae bacterium
TGCTGGTTCGGTTCGGCGGGTCTGTTTTGCTATGACCTCAACGGGAAGAAATTGTGGGAACGCGACTTGGGTGAAGCCAAAGTCGGTTCGAGTCTCGGAGAAGGCTGCTCGCCGGTATTGTATGGCGACAAACTGGTCGTCGTACGAGACTTCAGTCACAGCGGGTCGATCGAAGTTTTGGAAACGGCATCCGGCAAGACTGTCTGGCGCAAAGACCGAGATGAAGATAACGCCTGGGCGACTCCTCTCGTTCTCCAGCACAGTGGACGGACTCAGGTCATCACCAGCGCCAGCAACTTCGTTCGCAGCTATGACCTGAATTCCGGCGAAGTTATCTGGCAGTGCAGCGGGCTGACCGGCAACTGTACACCCTGTCCCCAGGTCGAGGGCGACTACGTCATTTGCATGAGTGGCTATCAGGGTTTCGCTGCAATGGCGATACCTCTGTCGAAAACCGGCGACATCTCGGATTCCGACGTGATTCGCTGGTCGCTAGACAAGGGAACGCCCTATGTGCCATCGGCTGTGCTCTACGACGGGCTACTGTACTTCAATCAGTCCAATCAGGCGATTCTGCGCTGTGTCGACTCGAACTCCGGTGAACTGGTTTTTGGACCTCAGCGTGTCAATGGAATTTCCAATATCTATGCATCGCCAGTCGCCGCATATGGACACATCTACTTCCTTGGCCGGAGTGGCACAACGGTGGTCCTCAAGCACTCGCGCAGCTACGAACCCATTGCCACCAACAAATTGAACGAACGCTTTGATGCTTCTCCAGCCATAGCAGGCGATGACCTATTTCTTAGGGGAGCAAAGCACCTGTACTGCATTTCAGAAGACTAAACCGCCTAACCATTGTTGGGGCACAGCGTCCGCCACACGCGAGCTTGAGCCCGACGTCAAAATCAGGATACTGCACCTGAGTTTACGATCGTTCGGTGAACACGACCGGACTGCTATTCCACTATCATCTTCGCGCCACAATTAGACAATTCGACTCGCCGGAGAGAGTGGCTGATTAACTCGCATCGGTGGCAGTGGACTCGAACGCCGAAAACCCGCGATACCCATGCGAGTTCGAGGCTGATATTCAAGTCGACTTTAGGCAGTGACCCATGCAACCCTATCTTGCCGTTTGGCTGAAGTGTGCCACTCCGAAGTGAAAATCGAGTTCGCCGAATGCGCAGAGATGCAAAACGGCGAGCATTCACCTAGGCGGTTGCTGACTCCGATAGAAACAGACGTGTCCGACTGCAGATTCGAAAAAGCGTCTGATTCATTACCGCGGGAACAGATTGTTTACTCGGCCGAAGATTCGTTGCTACACGGGCTATTGCGTTGCAAGTACTCCGCGATGACCTTGCAAGCTCCCTAAATACACCGGAGATGGAAGACGGCGCGAAGTGAATACAAGATCCTACCAGCGACTCATACCAAACAGGGTATAAACCCCTAGTTTCATTTTGCGTAATCAAACGACACCGATTACCGTTTACATTACAGAGCCTGATTCTACCTGAATAAACAAGGAGAAGTTATGCGCCTTCCACTACAGACCATTGGCGTCGTCGTACTTCATTGTGCGATTGCCCAAGCTGACACCATTCTCCTTGAGGACTTTGAGGACGCCACAGTCTCCTACACGACCAATGAACCGGATCAGTTAGGATTGTTGGGTGCGAATGCCTACCACGGAAGAGTCGATTTCCAGGATTTGCCGGGTAACCTTATCTACAACAACCGACAAGGCTCGGGTTTCTTTGGCGCTCAGGATACCAACAGTGCGTCGGGCGGCTCCCACACTGACACCATTACGTTGAACTGGACTGGCATCGACATCTCAAATTTCACGGACATTAGTGCGTCCTGGTTCGTTGCAGAAGACACCGCGAACGACACTAATGAGGACTGGGACATCGACTCATCGGTACGTCTGGATTTTCAAATCGACGGTGGTGGGTTCTTCCAATTTTTCGCTATCGAGTCATCGAGCGCTGTGTCTGGCAATACGGACCCAAAAGTCGATACGAATTTTGACGGGGTGGGTGATGGCACCGCAATCACCGATACCTTCACACAATTCAATACAGCGTTGCCGAATGGCTCCGTGCTTGACGTACGCTTGACCATCACATTCCTTGATCAGCTTGAGGAAGACATAGCATTCGACAGCTTGTTGGTGGAAGGAACGTCTACAGCGGTCCCGGAACCTGCGTCCCTTTCAATCTTTGGGATCAGTGCCATCGGCATGGTTGGATTCTCCAGGCGAAGGCGAGTTTGAGGAACCCAAGCCATTGGAAGTTCATATATCACTTCGCACACAGCGAACATGAGATGTGAGTTAGAGAAGAGATTCGTATGCTATAGGCGTTATCAGCGGTGGGGGCGCGTAAGATCAGGGGTGATGCAAGCCTATGTGGAGACGGAACAATTAGGGAGACCAACGCTTCGATGCATCTTCTCGCTCTTCTGACATCCGTGCATTTCAAGATTCGCGGATCTTCGTCGCGTGACAACTAGACAATTCGACTCGCCGGAGCGCGGTGAATTAACTCGCATCGGCCGGCTGGAATTATCAACGAACTTGGACTTCATACAAGGAATCGATGGCCCGGTAGGCTGCTCGTGGTCTTGTCGTAGCCCAAGCGGTCAGCCTCAACGGTGAACTACAGTGGCTCAGGCCTCTACTTCGGACTGGGAGTAACTGTCACGCGATTGACGACGCGGTGCCCTTCAAGCGGCTTGCGAACAACCTCCTGTGCCATTTGCTTCAAGAAGTAGCAGGAAACTCTGCCTTCTAAGAGAATACCGCCATCCACGGGAGTGACCGTCAGTCGATTCAGCTCTCTGTAGCTTGACTGGTCGATTGCTTCCCTTACCTTCGAGAGAACTCGCTCGGTGGGGTGTCGATGCGTTGCATCTACATGCGCGACAGCCGTTTCGACGCAACTGGTGGTTTGAGGAGGAACGGCCGGAAGTTCTTTTTGTGCGGCGGTCTGGATCATCGCTAGCCCCAGCAATTTTCGGGGACACCTTCGAAATGAGATGCACTCCCTCGCCGAAATCTGCCAAGTCTCTACGCCTTACCTGGCAGCTTTCGTGCACAGGTGCGACACGGAGCAAATTGCGGACCGTATTGGTGCCGCCTGATTCAAAAGCTCATGAATTCGCATCGCCGCGATACGACTCGTACGAATTTGCACAACGAACGGTCCGAATGCCGCTTCCCGGCCGGTGAGTCTTGAGTCTAAGGCTGACGCAAATCCGTGAAGAGATGCGAGACCACCGACTTTTGGCTAGCTAAACATCGCACCAAACGCACATTCGCGCGCTCCGGAACCCGCCGGCGTTGGAAAAGCCTAAATCGGCAGGCCGTTTGCCTTCACACTTCGGTCGAAGTCACCTCCATCTCGATGAATCTGCTCGTGCCAACTTCGGACGATGCCCCCCCTACCGGAGCGAGCGGCGACTTCAGTGAGACTTACCCAAATTCGACCACCGGAGCACTACCAAGCCAAGGGAATTCAGCAACATGGAGTTTGATAGACGCCATCGTCTTCGTAAATCGCCCCAGTTTCTCTCTTCCTTCAAACACTCATCAAAAATATACATCGGCAATGTGCAGATCATATCGTTGCCTCAAGATGCTAGTGCCCTCTTGCGATGAGGTCTGCCACATCGGTTAGATCGAACTAGATCTGTTTCGCAGATCCATAAAGTTCGATTGTCGGAGTCACTGGCGTCTGCGAAATCGAGAACCGAACACGAACGAATCCTGGTGCACGGTTACGTGCGCGACGAACCTTCGTTGCACTCCTGATATCTGAATCAACGCCGCG
>DNPC01000218.1 GCA_003501565.1 Planctomycetaceae bacterium
ACGAGATGCAATCACGGGTGTATTTAAGAGATCTGGTGCACTAAGAATATATTTCTTGTAGCTGCTCGGTAAACTAAGCTTATAGCGCTCTTCTAATTCCGTAAGATCAGCTGAATCGACTGGCATGCTGAAACGCTCCATCTGGGAATCATGGAAACCCCAAGACGAATCTCACTGCACAAAGTAAGTGTGGGATTGCATGAGAACTTAAAGATGCAATGTAAACAGTCGGTCGGTAACGAACGACGCAGGGGCTCTTCCGTGGCAACACTCAATCTAGCATTCGGGCATTGCCGCTCGAGACTTATTTTCACGGGTTGGAACTGCTGTTGAAAGCAGACTGTTGCCTGTTCTCACATCTTTTGCGGACTTATTCTCACCGGTTGAGCTACACAACCGGATACCTCAATGGCGCACACGCAACGCGGCGCCCAACGGCAGCTTTCGGGCAAAGCCGATAAGGTGAGTAACTTTGCAAGCCCGTGATAATGCGACGAATTGTGGAGGTCGCAATCATCCAGGAGTTCTTATCTCATGCAAACGCTGGTGGACTCCCTGTCAGATAGCCTCTTGCAATACGGCAGATCGCGGCAGTTTGCTCCAAATAAAATGCTGATTTGGTGTAAGTAGTTTGAGGCTCCCAAACCGAGACCGCCCACGGAATGGACGAAAGTCGCATTGGCTCGTTTGCTTTGCTAAAATCTCAATCTTCGCGTCTACGTTATTCCCACCGTTCTGCAGCAAAGGCCCATCTTTGCAAGCTCACTGCTTGTCCTCGTTGTGCTCACCATTGGTTGTGGCCAGAAAACCTCGACTTCAACCGCACCGACAGATACCACCGCTTTCGCTGTTGCCGATCCCAAATCCAATGCGAACCGCGAAGCTGCGAATCCAACTCACTTCAAATCTGTCCCTGTCAGGAGCGCTGAACTCACCGGCGTTTGGTACGGCGTATCTCGTGAAACCGGTGTTGTGATTCAGTTCATCGGCAGGCAGTCACGGGAGCCCAGCACACGAGGAGTTCTCAGCAGTAAGTGGATTGTTCACGTCGATGGCGGTTCAATCAGCTCCGCAGTTGAGTTCGTCGACAACCTCCAGTCCGGTGCAGTCGATCTTAGGGTTGGCATGGTTAACAACGAAACAAAGGAGATATTCACTGCGAGCCTTGGGCATATTCAACGTGGTAATGGCGGAAGACTGTATCTTTCAATCAACAAGAATAATGCCAGCGATTTGTAAGTCCCGGCTGAACACGTTCGCCTTCAGCTTGTCAACGACGTCGCAGAAATCACCCCGGGGGTAATTGCTCAGATGATTGCTGCTCGCGAGGATTCATGATAGAGCCATGCGCACGGAATCGCGGGCAGCGCGGAATCTGAAGTCAGTGCCGTCCAAGCTTGCTGACGCGTAGCGACTTTGAGCTGCACCGCTCGTAGTTGGGGTGATTCGCGATGCGGGTACATTACCCAGTTCGCCATACCTAAGTGATCGATGGCCCGTCTTTGGTGCAAGGATGCCTGTGTCTCACTGACTCGCTGCTAGCGGGTCGGCTCCGCGGGTTGCCATCATAAGGGCAACTTTCCAGCTACCGCCCTCTTGGCGTCGGGCGATGATCAAACTAACGCCAGCATCCCCAATCGGCTCCCCCTCTACGCCGGGCTTGGGAGTCGCGACGGACGCATACGTAGTCCAAAGATACGCTAAGTCACCGGATAGTTCCGTCTTTCCCTGATCACCCTCCGTGCTAAAGGTGTAGTCTTCCGCGTTCAGGCCGACTGCTTCGGCCATAGAGGCGTCGCCGCCACCTTCTTCCTCTGTCTTTCCGGCTGCAAAGACATGTTGGTACAGTTCACGCAGAGCGTCTTTGCCAATTATCGGATCCTCATTCGACATAATCACGACAGCATCATCCGCATAGCAAGCAAGAAGTAGGTCGGGATCACCCTTGGCCCATGCCGCAGCGTAGTCCTTCGAAAGCTGATTGACAGCGGCGAGGTCGTCGGCTCGATCAGTCACAGTAGAGACTCCTGGTGAATCGCTAACAGGTGTGCAGCCGGAAAGCGGTAGAACTACGATGGCTGCGAGAGCACGGAAGTAGTGTTGGATGTGGGCGAACGTCAGACATCGCCGAGGCCGCGCAAAAGACTCACCTTTGCCAAACCGTTCGGATCTTTCGGTGCATGTCATTGGTCTGTGCGCTGTTCTTTGCTCACACGAAGTGGAACCACACCAGTTTGACCCGTGTCAATGTTGACGAACACAACCCGTTGCTTCTTGTAGATCACGCAGAATGCGGACCCTCCGAAGCTAAGCTCCTTGATGTCGCCATCAACTAGATTGGTTTCGCCAAGTCGAACGATCCCGGTCTTGGGGTTGTGAAAGGCAGTCAGGATTGCCTTTTTGACGACTGGATCAAAAAGGCAATGAGCGTCCTTGCCTTTTCGGAAATGTACATAGGTGTTGCATTCCTTTGCGGCTGCGATTTTTGCCTCAACCTCGCTGGCGCCATTCGTTGCGTCTTGCGGATTCGCGATCGCAGCGGACAGCATAAGAAGGAACATTCCAAAAGGTGCGACGGCTCTAGATATCACGAGGTTTTACTCCATGTGTTTGGAAATGGCTAATCACAGAACTCTTTTCTCACCTGTCAAGAACGTTGGAATCACCGAATCTAACTTATTCTCACGTGCCGTGCAGGCTTATTCGCGCGGGCCACAAGATCGGATATCGCGCTGGCGGCTAGGCCACGCGGCGCCTGACAGTGCCTTACCTACCGCCTATTATGGTGGAAGTATCACTGAGATTGTGCTTGCCTGCGCAGTATTCGAAGGCGGAGTTTGGCAAATGAAGAGCAGCATAGATCTAGTCATCAACAATGCAGTCCGGCAAATTCTGTTGCAGCTGGGTTTTCGTCAGCCGGGAGGAAACGTCTGACTTTGAAGAAGTCATGTCTTTGCTGAAACAGTTCGGTGTTATCCGCGGTGGCTATCCAGCCGATGAGCTTAAGCGACGCTTCACGGGAGCCGGAATCGAGTATGTGCGCCTGCTGAGCATTGAAGAGCCTAGAGCGGCACAACAGGGGAATGCACTGATCGTTCTGCTGAGAGTTGAGGCAATCGTCAGGGGCGA
>DNPC01000543.1 GCA_003501565.1 Planctomycetaceae bacterium
AGTCAATCCGCTCGACTGATTCACGGCCACCCTTGTGGATTGGCTGCCCTTGAACATCGTAAAACGTTAGCCCCACATGCCATTTGCCGACCACGGCAGTCGAGTACCCGGATCGTTTGAGTAACCCTGGAAGCGTTAGCCGATCTTTAGCAATCAGGCTCGGCCCACCGGCGCCGGTAAACACTGTACCGCCCCTGGGAATTCGAAATGCCATCTGCCCCGTCAGCAGGCTGTAACGCGTCGGCGTACAAACTGTGCAGGGACTGTGTGCATCGGTAAATCGCATACCACCAGCCGCGAGGCGATCGATGTTTGGAGTCGGAATCTGAGACTGATCGTTGTAGCAACCTACATCTCCATACCCCAAGTCATCAGCCAAGATGACTACAATGTTGGGCAATTCTGATGCTTCCGTCGCGGTAACGCCCTGGGCAGCGGCCGAGTTCAGCGCACTCACGCAAATCGCGAACGGAATCAGGCATAACCGAACGAAGAGTGCCCTGTTTGTGTAAGGTGAATGGGCCGGCGTAATGCTGTACATAACACGTCTTCCTGAGTCGTTGCGGGCTATCACGTAAAGTGAAGATTGTACTCGTTTAA
The DNA here is from genome assembly GCA_003501565.1 of Planctomycetaceae bacterium. Classification (GTDB taxonomy): domain Bacteria; phylum Planctomycetota; class Planctomycetia; order Pirellulales; family Pirellulaceae; genus Aureliella. The sequence continues at coordinate 601 of DNPC01000543.1, forward strand.
TGAGGTGAAAAGTGGTTTTCCTACACGGCCAATTCGTCAAGAGTATAGAAATGCTCTGCTACACAAGTTGGTTTTCGTTCAGCATAGCGCTAACTGCAACTCTCGCGATTGCGAGTACGCCGCAAGGAACCAGGGACGAACAGACCCCGCGATTTGGAACCGTCAGCGAAGAAGTCGCCCAGCGCTGGTCTAATCTGGTTCTGGAAAATATCGACATTGAATTTCCAAACAAAATGTCGCTCGTTTACACGAGCGCTGACCAAATCAAGACTCCCAAGGCGAACTTCCCTGCATTCTACGGTTGCTTCGATTGGCACAGTAGTGTTCATGGGCACTGGGTTTTGGTTCGACTGTTGAAAAGCTCCGGAAATCTAGAAAATGCACCGGTGATTCGCGAACGCTTGGATGCGCACTTGAGCCGGGCAAACTTGTTGCAAGAAGCGGCATTCTTTGCGAAGGATGAACACAAGTCCTTCGAGAGGATGTACGGTTGGGCCTGGCTGCTGCGGTTGGTCATCGAACTGGACGGCTGGCAGGACGCAGATGGACAACGTTGGCGGAAAAACCTGAGGCCCCTTGAAGAGGTCATCGTTGATCGACTTGTTGGCTATCTGCCAAAACTAAGTTTTCCAATTCGAGTCGGACAGCACACCGATACGGGGTTCGCGCTGGCACAGGTGCTGGATTATGCTCAATCGACAAAGAACGAAAACCTGGAAGAACTCGTGGTGTCGACTGCCAGGAGATTCTATTTGGCGGACAAAGACTACCCCGTTCACTATGAACCGTCCGGACACGATTTTTTTTCATCGTGTTGGAATGAAGCTGATTTGATGCGGCGCATTTTGCCGCAAGAGGAATTCGCTAAGTGGTTGGCAGAGTTCCTACCGAAGGTTCAGCAGCAACTGACCGATGGAACGATCACCCCCGTCGAAGTTACGGATGTAACAGATGGAAAATTGGTTCATTTGGCAGGCCTGAATTTGAACCGTGCCTGGTGTCTGCGCTCGGTTGCCGCCGCCCTGCCGGGTGAGCACCCTCTCGTCGAGCCATTGCGGATTAGCGCACAGCAACACCTTTCGGCAGGTGTCGCCTACGTGAACAGCGGCCACTACGCTGGCGACCATTGGCTTGCAACATTCGCGCTGTACGCAATCGTCGAATCTAAGCAGAAATAACTCGCTTGGACGCGGCGAGTGGACCGCAAGAATTCGACGCAGACTGTCTCAGCTTCGCTCAAAAAGCCCATTACGAGGACCAATTGGTCCGTGCGCGGATCGAAACTGCCTAGCGAAGTTCTGGTGGGTCAGCAAAGTGGGCTTTTTCCATGGGACGGCAACTGAGAGAATTACTGACGTGAACCCACCCAGGGCTGGGTCCGTCCTTCTTCAAGCTGCCTTCCTAGCCAGACTCCTTCGATTACCTAATTTGACGAACCTCCTATGTTCAAAGCTGTCAGCACGTCGGTCCATTTTCCTGAGCAGGAAGAAAAAACACTGCAGTTTTGGAAGCAGCACTCGATCTATGAAAAATCCCTGAAACAGCGCGAAGGTGCTGAGCCCTTCGTGTTTTACGAAGGTCCGCCGACTGCCAACGGAATGCCGCATCCCGGGCACTGCCTAACGCGAGCGATCAAGGATCTCTTTCCGCGTTACAAGACCATGCGCGGCTATTATTGCCGCCGAAAAGCGGGCTGGGATACGCATGGTCTGCCGGTCGAAGTCGAGGTTTGCAAAGAACTCGGCATCCACGGCAAGGAGGAAATCGAGAAATACGGGATCGAGCCCTTCATTCAAAAATGCCAGCAGAGCGTCTGGCGGTACATGAAGGAGTGGGAGCAGCTTACCGAACGAATTGGTTTCTGGATTGACCTAAGCGAAGCTTACGTCACGTATCACCAGAGCTTTGTCGAGAGCGTTTGGTGGTCTCTGAAGAAACTATTCGACGAAGGCTTGCTATACCGTGGGCACAAGATCGTCTGGTGGTGGGCTCAGGGGGGAACCGCTCTGTCTGCCGGTGAAGTCGGCCAGGGATATCGCGAGGTCGCTGACCCTAGCGTCTTCGTTAAGTTCCCACTGGTTGATAGTCCGAAGACTTCACTAGTTGTATGGACTACCACACCCTGGACACTGCCGAGTAACACATTCGCAGCAGTTCACGCCAACATCGACTATGCGGAAGTCGAAGTCGCGGACTCCGACGAATCCTTGATTGTGGCGGAACAGTTAGTTGAATCGCTTTCAGAAAAGGTCAAGCAATGCTGGACCGTCAAACGTACCTTCAAGGGCGCTGAGCTTATCGGCCAGCGTTACCTGCCGCCCACCGATACTTACTATAAGACTCATGGAGAAAGCACGGCCAAGTTACGCGACGGTGAAACCCAACATCTTTACTGGCGAGTCGTTGGAGCGGAGTTCGTCACGCTCGACAGCGGAACTGGTTTAGTCCACATTGCACCTGCATTCGGTGAAGTCGACTACGAATTGCTGGTTGCTGAGCAAGAACGTTTCGATGAAGACGCAGGACTGGCACTGCTTTGTGCTGTAGGACCGGACGGGAAATTCACTTCGGATGTTCCCCAGCACGAAGGTTTGTGGGTCAAAGATGCCGATAAAGCGATCGCTCGCGAGCTCAAGGAGTCGGGGCGACTCTTATTGCTAGACCAATACTTGCACGAATACCCATTCTGCTGGCGGGCCGAACAAGATCCTCTCATCCAATATCCGCGCGAAAGCTGGTTCATCCGCACCACCAAGTTTCGTGACGAGATGCTGGCCAACAATGCAGAAATTGGCTGGATGCCCGAGAATATCCGTGACGGACGCTTCGGCAATTTTTTGCAGAGCAATGTTGATTGGGCGTTGTCGCGTGAACGCTACTGGGGTACGCCGCTGCCAATTTGGGAGTGCGAAAAAACAGGTCGCCGCGAAGCCGTCGATTCCTACGCAGAACTGCTTGCGAAGCCTGGAGTGGAAGGCCAAGAAATGTGGCTGGAGGCTAAGGCAGCCAACCCTGATTTGGCAGATGACCTCAAAGTCCACAAGCCGTACGTCGACGCGGTCACGTACGATTCACCTTTCGCTAGTGGTGCACGCATGCAACGTGTGCCGGAAGTGATCGATTGTTGGTATGACTCCGGGGCGATGCCATTTGCCCAGTGGGGTTACCCACACCAAGGAAAGCAGGACTTTGCATCGGCGTTTCCGGCAGATTTCGTCAGCGAAGCTATCGACCAGACGCGAGGCTGGTTCTACAGCCAGCTGGCAATCAGCACGATGCTCTTCGGCCAGGATCAGAAACTACCGCATCCGTACCGCAACTGCATCGTACTTGGGCTCATGCTAGCGGAATGGTACGAAAGCAAGGATGGCAAACAGCGGTACTTGACCGAAGAAGAAGCCAAAGAATCGCTTGGCAAGAAATACGTTTCCAAGACCGGCAAAATGTCCAAGAGCCTGCGGAACTACCGCAGTCCAACCGAGATCTTCGACAAACATGGTGCAGACGCGCTACGGTGGTACTTCTTCGCCAATCAACCACCATCCAGTTCGATCATCTACTCAGAGCGAGCAATCCGTGACAGTATTCCTGAGTTTCTGCTTAGGCTCTGGAACGTGCTTAGCTTCTTCACCATTTATGCGGAGATCGATCAATTCGCCGGACCAGCGGAAGTAGACAGCGGGCTAGACCAACTCAAACCAGAGGAATTAGCCTCGGCCAAGACGCGCCGTGATCCGATGCAACGCGCTGAGCTTGACCGCTGGATCCTGAGTGAATTGGCGACCGCGAATCAAGCCGTGGTAGCGCGCATGGATCAGTACGATAGCTTTGGGGCGTGCCAGCAAATCAACTCGCTGGTCGACGCAGTCAGCAATTGGTACGTTCGGCGTTGCCGAAATCGCTATTGGGGTGAGGCGACAGCAAGTCAAAGCACGGACAAAGCTGACGCTTACTGGACGCTTTACGAAGTCTTGGTGGACATCAGCAAGATGATCGCTCCGTTCGTGCCTTTCGTCGCGGAGTCGATCTGGCAAGTTCTAACCGAACCGGTCAAAGGCAAAGTTGTCCAAAGCGTGCACCTGTGCGATTATCCGCTACCCAATAGCGACTTGATAGATGATGAGCTGAGTACCCAAATGAGCGTGCTGCAGGAGATCGCTTCGCTTGGACGAAGTGCTCGAATGGGTGAAAAACTGAAGGTCCGCCAGCCGCTCGCAAAAGTCGAAGTTAGTCTTGCGAGCGATGAACACATTCCTTGGCTAACCGCGCACGATGGAATCGTCCGCGATGAACTCAATGTCAAAGAAATCGTCTATAGCTCTGGCAACAGTCCCTACGTTGAATACCAGATTTTGCCGAACTTTAAAAAGCTGGGCCCGAAAGTCGGAAAACAAGTGCCTGCCCTAAAGAAACTGCTTGCGGAAACTGACGGTGCAGCGTTTCTGGCACAGATACAAAGTGCTGGAAAAGTAGATGTGGACTTGAACGGAACCAGCGTCGAATTGACTAATGAAGATGTCGAAGTCCGCCTGCAGGCAAAGAGTGGCTGGACTGCGGCCCAAGGTAAGCACTCTGTCGTAGTGCTCTCAACAGATCTGACTCCGGAACTGATCCGGGAAGGCTACGCTCGTGATCTCGTTCGCTTCATTCAGGAATTGCGAAAGAAGCGAGATTGCCAGTTCACCGATCGCATCGAGTTGTACATCGATCTCCCGGGTGATGCCGATAAGTTGCAATCAGCTATCGAGGAAAACCAAGCTTACATTCTGGGCGAAACGCTGGCTGACGATTACTCGATCGGCGCTATCCCAGCCGACTTGAACTTCGAAACGGTTGAAGTAGCCGGCGTTGAATTCAAGCTGGCGATTCGCGTTTGCCAGGCGGTCATTAGCGATGCCTAAGTTACCCATTGCTGTCCTGATATCGGGCGGCGGCACGACTTTGAAGAACTTGCTGGCCGTCCACGAGTCCGGCAGACTTGATGTCGAATTTCGTTTGGTGGTCAGCAGCCGCAAAACGGCAGCTGGGCTGGAATTTGCTCGCCAATCAGGCATCACAACCGAAGTCATCCGACGCCGTGATTTTCAGACTCCGGCTGAGCACAGCCAGGCAATGTTTAACGCTTGCCGCGCTGCTGGCGTTGAGCTCGTCGTGATGGGTGGCTACCTGGAGCACTTGCTGATCGCAGATGACTTCGCAAATCGCGTTGTTAATATTCACCCGTCGCTTATTCCCAGCTTCAGCGGCCACGGCTACTATGGATTGCGGGTGCACCAGGCGGCAATTGACTATGGAGTCAAATTGAGCGGATGTACGGTGCACTTTGTGGACAATGAATTTGACCACGGACCAATCATCGTGCAGCGTGCCTGTCATGTCCTGCCAGCCGATAGTGCTCAGGATTTGGCTGCTCGTGTTTTCGATCTCGAATGCCAGCTCTATCCCGAAGCCATTCAAGCGATTGCCACCGGCAAAGTGCAGCTGGACGGGCGACGCGTGCTGGTTGCAGGTCCAAGTGGAAATCAGCACTGACGATACGACGTGACTGCTTCGAAACTTGGCGGCCAAGACTATGGCGCATGGTGAGTGCTTGAATGCCTCAGCTGGATCAAGTCGCCGCTGATACGAAACCTGATGCGTCAATTCGTAAATCGCAGCGTCGCAGATTGCCTATCCGGGCCGCCAGCAAGAGTTCCTTCCATCGCTTTTTGAGGTAGTGACATCTGATGCTCGAATGGATCAATGACCTCATCGATTCGGAAATTGTAACTCCGAACAAAAGTCTGCTTCCGCGGGGTATAGAGCGAACGCTACAGCAGCTACTCAGCGACTGTCACGGGTTGTATCGCGACGGTGCGAAGCGGCTGGTAAGGGAGAAGGGCTTGGTTGCGCCTCAGGCAGCGAAAACCCGCGAGCTCATGGATGACTTGCACCGCGGTGTTGTACTCAAGGTGCTTGTCGAAATTGCTTATTGCGATAAACGCTGGAACGAAGTCGAACGCCAGGCGGCTCAACTTGTCCTCTCGCATACTTGGGAGGTAAAAGTTGACTCTGACGGAATGTCAAAATCACTGCGGAATGTAGTCCGTCACGCACAGAAACTGAAGTGGAGTGACCTGCTCGGTCCGTTCGTTCGAGAGGAAGTCTTGCGTCACGAACGGAGTGAATTGCAATCGCTCATCCTGCGGTTGGCAAATGTAATCGCAAAATCGGATGGACGCGTATCGACGAGTGAAACACGTAAGATGGAAGAACTGCAGCGCGAGCTTGATCTTGCCCTCTTCCAAAAGTCCGTCGTATCCCGCGACGCGAAACTTCGAAAGCAACAGCAGCAAGAACAAGGCGCTGAGGCGAAATCCGAAATCACTGAATCCTCACCGGCCCGCCCAGAGCCCGCAACCGAGGCGGAACGCAAGCAAATGTTTGGTGAGGCGATGAAGGAGTTGAACGCTCTCATCGGGCTTGAGACGATTAAGCAGGACATCAAACAACTGATCGATTTCCTGAAAATCCAAGCGGCACGAAAGGAGCATGATTTACCGGCGGCGACGATCAGTCTTCATGCCGTTTTTGAGGGAAATCCTGGTACGGGCAAAACGACTGTCGCTAGAATCGTATCGCGTCTCCTCTGCGGGATCGGGATTCTCGATTCAGGACAAACGATCGAAACCGACCGTAGCGGCTTGGTGGCTCAGTATGCTGGCCAGACCGGACCGCGAACAAATGAACGTATCGAAGAAGCAATGGGAGGCGTGCTGTTCATTGATGAGGCGTATAGCTTAGTGGGCAGCCGAGGTGAAGACGCCTACGGCGAAGAAGCACTCCAAGCACTTCTGAAGCGGATGGAGGATGACCGCGAACAATTCGTCGTTGTCATCGCTGGCTACCCGGCACCGATGGAGGAGTTGCTAAAGTCAAATCCCGGTTTGACGTCGCGGTTTCAGCGAACCTATGCGTTTCCGGACTACGACGCAAAAGACCTACTGCGGATCTTCTATGTGTTCTGTCGGAAGTATCACTATCGACTGCCCAAGCCAACTAGAATCAAGTTGCTAAACGGCTTCAGGCGTATGGTTGAGCACAAGGACGAGCACTTTGGCAATGGCCGTTTAGCACGTAATGTGTTTGAGCAATCCATCCGAAATCTGTCGTCCCGAATCGTCAAGATCACTCCACTTACGCGCGAAATCCTGGTTTCCATCGAGCCCGAAGATGTCGTGTTCGATGCTGTTCCACCCAAGTCTTAGGCAGCTATTGGAAACGGTCGCTCACTTTGAGAACTAGTTTCCTAACGCAGCAATATGCGAGTGCCACACGCCTAGTGCCAGGATTATGCATGTAGTACGTAGGCCGGACGTTTAACCGTCAGCCGGCAGGCGTACGCTTTTCAGTTTTGCGCATTCTGCTTTAGGGGCAACGCCCTGTATTTAATGGGCCGTTGGTCCGATTGACCTGGCAAGCGCAACTTCAAAAGGATAAGCGAACCACCCGCACCGACGCGTTGCGCACTGTGTTCTCCGGCGTAGCACTGGGCTCTCCGGGGTAGCATTGGGCTTACTACACAGATTCAGGCGCCGCCCCGCCCTGCCCTAGAATTTATGCCCGCGTCGCGGGCCGTGCTCAGTTAGCGTAAGAATTTCAGGTCCATCTTCGGTCATTAGCACGGTGTGCTCAAATTGGGCTGAGAGCTTGCGGTCTTTGGTGCGTACCGTCCAGCCGTCTTGCTTATCGAGCTGGGCGAAACGTGTACCGGCATTGATCATCGGCTCGACAGTAAAACACATGCCCGGCAGCAAACGCTGGGAACGGCTCTTGCGATCTGGAAAGTGCGGAATATTCGGAGGTTGGTGGAACACCTGGCCTAATCCGTGGCCAACGTATTCGCGAACAACTGAGAACCCTCGGGCGTGCGCCTCGGCTACGATTGCATCACCTATTACGCTAACCATGCAGCCTGGTGTTAGCGCTTCGATAGCAAGATGCATGCAATCGAATGCAGCCTGCGTAACCGCACGTGCTTCTTCGCTGGCGTTACCGATGATGAATGTCTCGGATTGGTCACCATGCCATCCGTCCACCACGCTGGTGATGTCGACATTGACAATATCGCCTTCCTTGAGCACGGTCTTGTCAGGGATCCCATGACAGATCACTTCATTGATGCTGGTACAGCAGCTCTTTGAAAACCCTAGGTAGCCCAGAGTTGCCGCCTTGTGGCCATGTTTCTTTGTGTAGGAAACGACGCGATCATCGATCTCTTGGGTCGTTACTCCGGGACCGACCAACTCCCGGAGGTGGTCCATTAGTTCAGCATTAAAGCGACCGGCCCTACGCATGGACTCTCGACCGGAATGGCCCAACAAGAGCTTGCGTTTTGTCTTTTCTTTTTGCAGCATAGCTGGATCAAATCGTGTCGCGGAATGTAATTGCCGAAGTGTCACTCTGACCACCGGTACTATAGGCCACTTAGTTGCTCGCAGCGGGCTTGAGTCCTACCATCTTGGCCAACCCTCATTCTGCCTCGTCTCAGGTCGCTGATCGCCACGTTTCCATCTGTTGAGCCGCAAGTTTCCATTTTGTTGAAGCGAGCGGCGGGCACCGGTCGGCTGGTGATTTTGCTACTAAGCCTAAGTAGTATATTCGGGCGAAATCCCCAGGACAGTCGGAATTCGCTGCCGATTAGCTAGCGTTGAGCTCCCGCCGCAGTCGCTAGAGCCAGGGAGGGACCTTAAACATCCAGATTACGGACTTCTAGTGCGTGCTTCTCGATGAAATGTCGGCGCGGCTCGACCTTATCTCCCATCAAAACGCGGAACATCTCGTCAGCTGCCGCAGCGTCACGCAGCGTAACTTGTACGAGCGTGCGATTTTCGCGATTGAGGGTCGTTTCTCGTAGTTCTTCCGGGTTCATTTCGCCTAGCCCTTTAAAGCGGGTGACCTGCATGCCCTTCTCACCGGCCGATCGCACCGCGGGAAGTAGGGCTCGCAAGTCATCAATTCCGGTTCGAATATCTTCACCACGTAGCAAGTAGAATTTGCTCTCCGTGCTTCCGGTTCGCTCTTGCGGGATCAGGTCCTGGATGGTGAATCCGAAAGTGAGTAGATCTTTCAGGCCGGTATTGATCGTCTTGACTTCATGCATTTCGACCACGTGAGCGACCAGCTTCACAGGTTCGTCACTGCCTTCGCCACCTTCTTCGGTGGATTCGTCAGCCGGTGTGACCGCATCCACCGTGAGGTTTTGTTCCTCGATGAATTGATCCAATGCATCTCGTGTGTGGAAATAGTGAGAGTCGTTGCCGACGGTGACCAGAAAAACCGGCAAGCGACTGTCTTCGTCCATACGCTCGGCATGTGCCTTTAGCCCAATCCCGCGACGTTCAAGGGCGATCATTGCGTCTTCGATGGATGCGAGGCACTCACATAGTTTGCGCATTTGGTCGCCCGCGATCTCTTTGCCTTCTTCGGACTCCAACCGGCAATCGGCCAAACCGCGTTCAAGCAACTGAGTCTTCATTTCCTCTTCAGTTTGAACGTAGTACCGAGTGGATTTGCCTTTGACAACACGAAACAGCGGTGGTTGTGCAAGATAGACGTGGCCTTCGGCGACCAAGTGGTACATTTGCCGATAGAAGAAACACAGCAGCAATGTGCGGATGTGGGAGCCATCTACATCAGCATCGGTCATGATGATGATCTTGTTGTAGCGGCGTTTGGCAACGTCTTGATCGGCGCCAATTCCGCAGCCGATCGCCTGAATCATACTTTGCACTTCTTCGTTCGCGAGCACCTTGTCCTCACGACTCTTGTAAGCGTTGATGATCTTACCACGCAGCGGCAGGATGGCTTGGTATTCACGATAGCGCCCGCCTTCGGCGCTTCCGCCGGCCGAATCACCTTCCACCAAATAGACTTCACACTCTTCCATCTTGTTACTGATGCAGTCGCGAAGCTTACCTGGGAGTCCACCACCGCTAAGGGCGTCTTTTCGTTTTCGCAGCAAGTCTTTGGCTTTACGAGCCGCTTCACGCGCTTCGCAGGCAATCAATCCCTTTTTGACGATAGCTTTCGCATTCTTGGGATTCTCTTCAAAGTATTTCTGCAACGCCTCTCCGAAGACAGCGCTGACGATTCCTTCAACTTCGCTATTGCCAAGCTTTGTTTTCGTTTGGCCTTCGAACTGAGGATGTGGCACGCGTATGCTAATGACGGCCGTCAGACCCTCTCGGAAGTCATCGCCGCTAGGTGTCTGGTCTTTGAACAGGTTTTCTTTCTTGCCGTAGTTGTTGAGCGTCCGCGTGAGGGCCGCCCGAAAACCGGAGACGTGTGTTCCGCCTTCGATCGTATGGATATTGTTCACATACGACTGAACGTTTTCGGTGTATTCAGTTGAGTACTGAAATGCGACTTGGACACGAACGCTGTCGCGCGAATCCTCGACCAAAAACACGTCGGCATGCACCGCATCACTGGCACGGTTGAGGTGCCCGACGAATTCGACGATGCCTTTTTCGTAATAGAACTCATCGCCTTCATCGACGCGTTCGTCGTAGAAGTTAATGCGGACGCCACTATTGAGAAACGCTAACTCTTGCAGGCGTTTGTAAAGCGTATCGAAGTTAAACTTCGTGTTGGGGAAGATCGTCCCATCGGGCTTGAACGTCGTCTTAGTGCCGATCTTGCCGGTCGTGTGTCCCTTCTTTACGGGGCTGGTGACGACACCACGTTCGTAGCTCTGCGTCCAGACGTGGCCATCGCGACTAACTTCGACCTCACACCACTGCGACAAGAAGTTGACGACCGTTACACCGACACCGTGTAGACCACCACTTGTTTCGTACGCCTTCTTTTCAAACTTCCCACCAAATTTCAGAACAGTCATCACGCCTTCCAGCGTGCTGACTTCGCGATCCATCTCTTCTGAGAGTTGCTCGTGGCGGGTTACTGGAATTCCACGCCCGTCGTCTTCGACGGTAACGGAGCCATCGGAGTTGATGCGAACGGACACGCTCTTTGCATGCCCGGCCATCACTTCATCGATCGAGTTGTCGACCACTTCGTAAACCAAGTGGTGAAGGCCCTTGAGCGTTGTATCACCGATATACATACCCGGCCGCTCGCGGACGTGCTCCATATCGCTAAGGTGCTTAAGGTCGTCAGAGTTGTACTCGGAAGCACCGATCGAAATTTCGTCATCACCTGGAGCAGGTTTATCTGAATCGTCTTGTGGATTTGTGTCGTCTGACATCCGTTTTTCCAGGTTTAAACCCGGCCCTAGGTTGATTTCAAAGGATCATGGGCACCCGCAGATTGGGGGCCTAGCTCTGGTCTCTCAAGTATTGCCCAATTCTACCCGTTTTCCCTGGTTTTGGCTTGGCCAAAGTGCCCGGCTAGGGCAGGAAAATCCCCCAGAAACACGCCCAATCCAGACGCATTGGCGGTTGACCCCACATTGATTGCTTGCATTCGATAGCGGGCTATCGAGTGGCAGCGGGAATCCAACTAGACACCGGTTGGGTTTATGGAGCTGGCTTGGTTACCTGAAACGCGGATTCTCCGGCTGAACCCGACGTCCACGAGACGCTTGCTAGGCCGTTGAATAGTTGCGGCGGTAGAAGTAGACGCTGGCTCCGGCAAAAAGAAACGCCCAGCCCCATTGGCAACTGAGAGCAAACAGAACTTTGGAATTCATCCAATCCAGTTGATTCCATAGCATGCTCTGGAATCCAGTCATCGCCCAGTAGGTCATCGTCGACTTACAGACTCCTTCAAGGACAGCTGGCAAGTTCATGAGTTGCAGTGGAAACCAACACCCGCCCAGAGCGGCCATGGCGAGGATCAACATCGTAGCCAAACCTTCGGCCTGCTTTGTGGATTTGCACGCGGTAGCCAAGAAGATCCCAAACGCGCCCCCGGCCGCTACCCACGTAACACTCAGCACCAGCAGGGTCACGGGATCACGGAACAGACCGACCTTGAACATCAGCTCGCCGTAGACAAACATGATTGCCAGTTGAAACATGCCCACGGCAAAGACGAACAAGAACTTGCCGAGCAAGATCGATCCGCGTGGCATTGGGCAAGCCATCAAGCGTCTTAGGGTCCCCTCTTGTCGCTCGGCAAGCAGTACCGAACCACAGCTGGTCATCGAGAACAGCAGCATCATCACGCTCATCCCAGCTACACTTTGAGCCTGCTGATACGTGATCCGTACATCGCGCGCTGGCGGGGTTACATCCGTGTTTTGCACCGGCACTGCATCTGAGAAAAACTCAAAGATGCCATCTAGCCCGTTGATCCCTCCGGAGGATGTCTCCGTCGAGCTAGCGGCGCTCTTATCTGCCGCGACGCTTTGACTTGCGTCTTCAGAGCTGGATGTTTTCGATTCTTCGGCATCCTGTTCCCGCGAGAAATCACCAATCGTGTTGCCGATACTGTCCATCCAGCCGGTAATCTGCCCAAGCTGTTCAGGATTCATGCCTTGATCGGCCAGCATGCCTTCCATCGCGTTTGTGAATACGCCTCCGCCGGTTTCAGCCAAGGAGGCTTGCATGACGGCAATCATAGCGATGCGATCTTCCATGCTCCGTCCCGGGTCCCGAATCATCTGTAAGTTCTTGGTCGTGTCCTCCCCGGTGATATCAAAGTCCTTAGGGATGACCAAAATGTGATGAGCGTCACCATCGCGCACCATCTTTTCTAGCGTCGGTTGAACCGTCGTAGGATCCTGGTCAGGAGTTTCTGCAGGATTCGTTTCACGGACGCTGATCATGTCAAAGCTCTTGAGACGATCGACGTAGGCCCTACTACGATCAGAGTCATCCAAGTCACACACGTAGACACGCACCTGGGGCATGCCGCCAGATCCGCCACCGAAAGCGTAGGCCATGATCCAGCCGAACACCGTGACCAACATGATGGGAACAAGGATCGTCGCTACCAGGGCACCACGATCACGAATGAAGGAACGGAGATCTTTGCCCGCTAGCGCTAGTGCTGCGTTTATCATCGTTAGTCGTCCCTCAGTTTTCGACCAGTCAGTTCCAGAAATACTTGTTCGAGATCCGCGCTCGGATCCCCAACTCGCTCGGCCAACTCAGCCGGAGTGCCAGTCGCCACCAGTTTCCCTTCGTTCATAATCCCGATTTTGTCACACAATCGTGCAGCCTCCTCCATGTAGTGGGTGGTATACAACAACGACTGTCCGGAGGCCTTAAGCGACGCCAAAGATTCGAACAAGTGGTTGCGACTTTGTGGATCTACACCCACCGTCGGTTCATCCAGCACGACTAATTTCGGACGGTGTAGGAGTCCGACGGCTAAATTGAGTCGCCGTTGCATCCCGCCGCTGTAAGTTCGCACGAGATCAGATTTTCGCTCAGTTAGCCCGGCAATTTCGAGTACGCCGGCGATGCGTTCTGTTCGCTCATTCGCGGTTAGATTGTAGATTTTCGCGAAGAACGTCAGGTTCTCTTCGGCGGTTAAATTTGGATAGATTGCCAGTTCCTGGGGAACCAACCCCAGCAGCGCGCGATCTGCCAACACGCTGGCAGGACGAAAGTCCTTCCCGCCAAAGGTCAACTCACCCTTCCAACCAGCCAACAGGCCACAGATGCAAGAAATCGTGCTGGTTTTTCCCGCGCCGTTGGGGCCCAACAAGCCGAAGACTTGGCCGGGTGCGATGGTGAATGAGACACCATCGACCGCTTTGCGCTTGCCGTAGCTGAACTCTAGGTTCGCTACAGAAAGCAGCGTTTCGTCCGTTTCCAATTTTCTATTCCGTTCAGATATTGACAGGTTGCAGCGGTTTGGATGCGGGCAACAGTGGATGTACTGCGTCCTTTGGCTTGACGACGCCAATGGGTTACGGCATAACCAAACCGTTCCTTAGGCGCACAGTTTTACCAATCTCTTGATTTTCGAAGCTGCGGTGCGTTCCTGCTACCCGGCTTTACAGCGAAAGCACCCAAATGAGTGAAGTTCCGCCTCCTGTTCAGCCCGCAAGTGGCAATCCGTCCGGTGGTATTTCCACGACCAAGATCCTATTGATCGTGGTTGGCTGTATGTTCGTTCTGGGGCTTATTTGCACCGGCATACTGGCTGCGTTGCTGTTTCCGGCCGTCTCCGCAGCCCGAGAAGCCGCTGGCAGGGTGCATAGTCAGAATAACCTTAAACAATTAAGTATCGCACTTCTCAACTACGAGAGCGCTTACAAGAGCCTGCCCCCAGCTTACACGACCGACGACTCCGGCAACAAATTGCATTCATGGAGAACTCTCATCCTCCCTTACCTGGGACCTGAGGAGCAACAGCTCAGCGAGCAAATTGACTATAGCAAACCGTGGGATGATCCTGTTCATGCCGACTTCCTCGAGAGATGCCCGCTCGTGTATCGGCACCTCAACGACAGTGCCCCTGTCGGGCATTCACACTACGTGGTAGTCATCGACTCGCGTGGGGTGTTCACCGGCGAGCGAGGAATACGACTACGCGATGCTACAGACGGCTTGAGCAACACGCTCTTGCTGACTGAGGTAGGAGCGGAAGAGTCTGTACCTTGGATGAAACCGGAAGACACCGACATCGGCGGCTTCACCGACCAAATCTTGGCAGGTGTGCATCGTGATGTTACGGGGGTAGCGATGGCCGATGCCGTTGTTATCGAGCTTGATAAAACCGCGTCGCCCACACAAATTGAAGGCATCGTCACCCGGAACGGCGGCGAAATCAACGAGCTCTACTGAACCCGCGTTAAGTTAAGGCCTTGGCCAACCGAAAAACTGGTCCACCAGTCCGCATGTCAGATGTAGCTCATTAGGCAGCGGCACTGCTTTTCTGCAAATCGCTGTGCTTCCGCCGGATGCCACACTCACCTCGGCTTGCCGTAGCGAGTGGGCGACCTGCGCTTGAGGAGCCACGCGGGTGGAATCTGCCGTTACACGCCTCGTTGATCGACGAACGTCGCAAATAGAGACTCGCTACCCGCCAACGATGGGGATGGTGTGTACGCTGGGAAGGTTTGACTTTACTTCAAAGCTGATGAACTCGAGCGACGAGTGCAGCTTTAAGGAAGCAAGAAATCATTTTCGTTCAAACTGGCGAGCGCATTGTCAAGCAATTCAATGCGAGCCTGTTGGGGACCGGATGCAAGCAAGTCGTCTTCTTCGCCATCGGCATCAACGTCTACTTGGGTAAAACGGGAGAGCCACTCGCCTGCGGTCAAGGTAAATTGACGAAGGTCTAACCGGTCATTGCCCGCGCGATCAAAGTCGGCTACCCGAAGTTGTTCGTTAGACCGTACCTCGAAAGTATCGTTTCCAGATCCACCACGCGCGATATTCGAGCCGCGTCCTCCCGAGAGGAAATCGTCGGCTCCGCCACCGGCCAGCAAGTCGTTCCCGTCGCCCCCGAATATCAGGTCGCGTTTAGAACCACCAAGAATTGAATCGGCGCCTGCTTCGCCGTAGTACTTAATATCGTGAGTGTGGTTGGAAGCGATAATCGTATCTTCACCAGACTGGGCGTAGACGCCTGCTATGTTCTTCAGTTTTATCGCACTGAAGTCAAAGAAGTTCGCGTTTCCGCTGCCCAGTACCCGTTTGCCAGCTGCATCAAGTTCCTCTAAGTCCCACTCGCTGTCAGGGGACAAAAACTGTTCAAACCGCAGATCTCGATCTGCGGTGTTTTGGACGGAATCGTAACCGCTACCACCCTTCAGCTCATCGAATTGTGCCCAGTTATCACGAACTTCGAACACATCATTGCCGGCACCTGCATCGGTGACATCACTGCCTTTGCCACCATTGATCAGGTCGTTACCTCCGCCGGCGATAATCGTGTCGTCGCCGTCGCCACCGAATAGATGATCGCGCCGAGTCCTACCAAGCATTGTGTCGCGACCGGCTTCTCCGTAGTAGGCAATATCGTGGGTGTGATTTGAAGCGATGATGATATCGTCGCCGGACTGGGCATGAACGCCAAGAACGTTCTTGAGTTTAACGGCACTAAAGTCGAGTGTATTTGCTTGCGAGTTGCCTAGAATCTTCCGGTTTGATGCATCGAGTTCTTCTAAATCCCAATCACCGTCATCGGACAGAAACTGGTTGAAACGGATATCTCGCGCGGCGATGTTCACTATTTCGTCATAGCCACTGCCGCCCATGAGCGTATCGTACTCGGCCCAATTATCACGAACATAAAAGGTATCATTACCCGCGCCAGCATCGGTAATGTCAGCGCCCTTTCCACCGTCGACCACATCATTGCCACCACCGGCAACTATATGGTCTACTCCGTCGCCACCGAACAAACGGTCGCGTTTAGGACCGCCAAACAGCTTGTCTTCACCTGATTCGCCGTAGTAGTCAACATCATGCGACTTAGATGATGCGATAACAGTGTCATCACTTGATTGGGCGTAGACTCCAGATATGCTAACCAGTTTTACCGCAGAGAAATCTAGTGTGTTAGCTTGACTGTTGCCAAGCACTTTATTGCCTCCGCCCACAACTTCCTCGAGGCTCCATGCAGCGTCAGCAGAAAGAAATGTATTGAAGCGGAAATCACGGTCAGCAATGTTGACCACGCGGTCGTATCCACTCCCACCGATCAGCGTATCGAATTCAGCCCAGTTGTCCCGAACCTGAATTTCGTCATTGCCACTGCCTGCATCGATAACGTCTATTCCCTTTCCGCCATTGAGTAGGTCGTTTCCGCCGCCGGAGATGATCGTGTCATTGCCGTCACCTCCGGACAGAGCGTCGCGTTTGGGGCCACCTAACAAGGTGTCGGTGCCAGATTCCCCATAGTACGAGATGTCGTGCGTGTGCCGAGAGGCGATGACGGTATCGTTTCCGGATAGGGCAAATACACCGCTGATGTTCTTTAGCCTTACGTCGCTGAAGTCCAGCACATTGTCACCACTGTTTCCCAGCACGCGTTGGCCGTCAGCATCGACCTCTTCCAAATCCCAATCTGAGTCGGCAGATAAAAACTGATTAAAGCGGACGTCACGTGACGCGATATTCAGGACTGTGTCGTATCCAGAGCCCCCACGAAGCTCATCAAATTCAGACCAGTTATCACGAACTTGCAAAACATCATTGCCGGGGCCGGCAAAAACTAAATCGTTGCCTTTGCCCGGAAGAATGACATCGTTGCCACCCAGGCCAACGATCAACTCGGAAACGTTTGTTCCGTTCAAGAGATCTGGCGATTTCGTACCAACAATTGCGGCCAGTTGATCCGTAACCATCCCTCCGTCGTCATCGATTGCACGAGCATAGATGGTTCCAGAGAAGCCTGCAGGTAAATCAAGTGCAATTTGATTCGAAGTTATTGCGTCTTCAAACTTGTTAGCTAGATCCTCGAGCGACGTCGCGAAACTAAAGCGAAGTTCGTCGCTTCCACGGTCGGCAACTTCGAATAGACCATACTCAATAGTCGCATGCATCGAATGGTGGTCAACATCGATTACTTGCAGCTTACCGGTAGGCACAGCATTGCTGACTACCAACTTGAAAGTGGTCGACGACGAACCCCCGTCTTCGTCACTTGCGGTGATTGTGACCATGGTTTCTGGCAGGTCGTCTGAACCTACGAAACTCCACGTCCACGTACCATCACCATTAGATGTGATGTTGCCTAGCGTTGCCCCGATGGTGACAGTGTCCACCGGCACGTCAGTCGCCGTGATTAACTTGCTTGTAGAGCTGCCTTCGACCAGATGCACGTCGCTGGCATCTACGGACAGCAAAGGGTCTGAGTTGGAAACGGTGATGACCGCCGAATCGGTACTCGTTTCTCCGAAGCTATCAGAAACTCTTAGCCACACAGTGACGCTGGTGGGGCCATCTAAGCCTGAAGCGTCAAAGATAGGAGCCGACCCAGACTCTTCACCGCGAACTGCATCCGCACCTGACTCTCCGAACACTCCGTCTCCATCCAGGTCCCATTGGAATGAGAGCACGTCATCAGGTAGATCTGCGTCGGAACTCAGCGATGCATCAAGGGTTACAGTCAGGCCCTCAGAAACCGAGTACTCTCCACCTGCGTTTGCGATCGGAGATTCGTTGAGCGGTTGAATGTCAAACACTTGGGTGGCGGAAACAGTTGTTTTGTCTGCGAGCGTTATCGCATAGCTCAATTGGTAAAGTCCAGACTCGACTGGCGTGAAGTTGAATGTCTGGTCGCCGTCTTGAGAATCGATTTCGCTGCCCGAATAGCTCAGGCTCCATCGGCTCGTCGAGCCAGCAAGCTCCAACAACGGTGGAATGGAAGCTACAGCAGTTGACTGCTCACCCAATACAGGGTCGGACTGAAGCGCGAGGCTGGGAGCACGCTCGTTGCGCACTTGCGAGAAACCCTCGTAAGCAATCGCTTGCCCATCCGCAATAAAACTGCCGCCAGTTGAAGAAAGGATATGGTGGACGACATCTAGATCCAGCGCATTGCCAAGTACAAATTGGTCATCCGGTGAATTCGAGATCACCTGGATGCCACGATTCAAATCCTCGCCTCGCCTCGCATCAATTTCGATGCTTGCCCCTGGTCCAGCTGCTGTTGATAGAGTAACGTCCGCCGCCTTGTGCAAGCTGCCGTCCAATATCGTCTCACCGTCTTGTCGAATCGAAATCTGATCGCCCGCGATCGTGACAAGTACATCACTGGGTACGGTTGTCTCTGGCAACTCAAATAGAATCTCGTCATCAGCTAAAACCGTACCCTGGCCAGTGGAACGCTGGATCAACGCGCCTGTGGCAGAGTCAAGAACGAGTTTGAAAGATTCGTTGAATTCTGGCTGTGTGTCACCAAACACCTGGACGCGGATCGTCTGCACTGCGGCCTCACCAGGAATCCAGGTCAATGTTCCCGCTGTGGCTTCGTAGTCACCATCAGTAGTGGTAGCTGTGTCATCTTCGGTCGTAAAACTGACCGCCACAGATTCGTTGAAGAAATCAGACACGGCGACCTGGAATTCGGCAAAGCGGTTGCCGTCATTTCCTTCGACAACGCTCGCATCAGAAACCGCGACACGTACTGGCTCGATCGTGCCTACCGTAGCCGCGTTCGCTAAGTCCGCTTGATTCTCGGCGGTGTATCTTGCCAGGAATGTTGCAGGTGAGATTTCATTCACGGCCAATCTAGCCGCGTCATCTGTCATTGCGCCCCGCGCGACGATCTTCAACTTCGAAACATC
This sequence comes from Planctomycetaceae bacterium, assembly GCA_003501565.1. Taxonomy (GTDB): domain Bacteria; phylum Planctomycetota; class Planctomycetia; order Pirellulales; family Pirellulaceae; genus Aureliella. The sequence continues at coordinate 19,799 of DNPC01000543.1, forward strand.
CTCGAGGAATACGAGTTCAGCAGAGACGTTGAGCGCGTAAAGAGCACGGGTATTTTCCGACAACGCTTGTGACAGAGCTTCTACCGCGGCCGTGCTCACGGAAACACCAAGAGCAGCTGCAGACGATTCAATTAAGCTCGCAACAATGATGGGATCGTCAAGCTTCAGTCGCGCGCCGGGCGCCTGTACAACCTCAGCCATTTGTTCATAAACCACGTCGCCCGCAGACTCGGGAGTGCTACCACCTAGTTCGCTAAGGTGACTGCCAATGACGATGGCTGTGTTGTTGACAACAACCGTTGCGGGATAGGTTTGTGCGGCGGCAACATCACCAGCCGCCGTTGCTGCAATTGCAGAATTCCGCCAGTATTCGAACGTCGGCAACTGAAGGCTATTGATTACTTGCTCGTGCGCAGATTCAACCGAATATCCATGTGTGTTGACTAGCTTTCCGGCCAACGTCGTAAGTGGTGTTACTACAAAAGAACCTGCTGGTGCAGTCAACCGAGTGCGTTCGGTAATTCCCGTTGCAGGATCTGTCCCGCCGAAGGCGACCAACTGGGCTTCGTCGGCGTCTAGCAGGCCATTTCCATTTCGATCCATTTCCGCAGGGAAATCAAGTAAGAACGACCCATCGCTAAACGTCGTGATCAACGGCTCCATCGGCTCGTCGTCACTTCGTAATCCGTCACC
>DNPC01000889.1 GCA_003501565.1 Planctomycetaceae bacterium
GAAAAAACGATGTCATTGGCTTGAAAGTCAAAACCTCGAACCGTCTGCGCCGTCCCCATCAAAGCAACTTGAGCAGACCGGATCGTATCTGGGATGAATGTACTGCCATCCGGAAAAGCAACAGTTTCGTTCAATAGACGAATATTCTGCCACGTGACAACGTAGATGTCCGACAGCTTCTGTTCCAAGACGTAGTTCTTGGGACTTGCAGCTGGGAAGAGGGTCGGATCAACCATGAACACGTCATCCCAGAGAGGCGCGATCAACTTCGTTTGAACGCGCACATCATCAATTTCCTGGGGAAAGAATGCAAAGTTCGGAGTGGTCGATATATTTCCGTTCTCACTGACATGCACTGTCGGACCAAGAGAACGGCCGAAGAATCGAAATCCGGAAAGCCCTGTCGAACGCTCGACGGCGCGATCATCAATCGTGCCATCCACGTACTGTCCGGCGAACAAGTCCGTTCCTGCCGGTGAGAATGCCAAATCCCCGTAGCAAAGCGAAGGACCATTGAAAACGATGCTGAATAGGGTCCAGCAAGTGGTTATCGCGAACGAACGAAGTGGGACAGAACACGACATTGATTCATCCTTCCTTGGAATTCGGCAGTATCAAGGATATGCCACGCGAATCATTTCGATTTGAGGCTACATCTCGATCGCAGTCTCGAGGTTGATCCGCACTTCAGGCTCAACGGTTCAAACCTTCGCAGGACGCTTGGTATATTTGTAAGCGACCGTGAATCACGCAGAAACCAAATGGCTTCAGTTGTTGGAAAAGCTAAGGACAAGTTGCCAAACGGCGTTTGGACCACCTCACCCGCCCGAAAATCACGTGAAGGAACCTAGGTCAAACGCACAGACAAGGCAAAATCTGTGAGGTGAATAATATAGGCGATCATGAAGCCCCGGCTCAATCCTACTTCCGCCCGCGTCGCACCCCCATTTAGAGTGACTGAATGCTCAGCCCCGTTTTCAACACACTAGCGATTTGTCTGCTAACGAGCGCATTCGCAGTTCCCGTCGGTGGCTTTCTGGCAATCACCGTGCAACGCACTAATCTCTTCGGCCGCGGGGTGGCCTGGCTATGTATTGGCAGTCAACTAACGCTTCCGCTATACGTATTCGCCGGTGGCTGGTGTGCGATGTTCGGTACACAAGGCTGGCTACCAGCTCTGGTCCCAGCCCTGAAACAAACTGAGTCTGTGGGCAGCGTACTGATTGTCTCTTCAATCCACGCTCTTGCCATGATCCCATGGGTGTTTGTAGTTTGCTCGCTTGGTCTGTTGAACCGCAGCCGTGCGATTGAGGAGACAGCCAACCTGGAAGGCGGCTGGTTACGCACACTGCTGCGAGTCATAGTGCCGCAGCTTCGCCCGTGGCTGATTGCCGCTGCAGCTGTTTGTTGCCTTCCCGTCCTCACTGAAATGGTTGTCACCAATCTGTTCCGCGTACCCAGTGTCGCAGAGCAGGTTTACTTGGACATTAGTCTTGGGACGGTCAGGCCATGGACTTACGTTGCGATCTCGTTGCTTACGATGCTCCCAGTGGTTCTCGGCGGCCTGCTATGGCAAAGAACTTTGCCACCATGGCGTGAGATTTTGTTGCATGCCTACGATTCACCACAGCCAATTGATCTAGCACAACATCGCTTTACAGTGTCGCTTGCGACATGGGGAGTGATCATAGCAACGGTCTTCGCGCCCATCCTAAGTCTGATCATAAAGGCGGGCTGGACACCAAACCTGGCAGATTCTGGACAGAGTACCTATTCGTGGACGACCACGCGATTTGCGACGACCGTCTATGAAGGGGCGACACTTTTTGGTGAACAGTTGCAATGGAGCGTGCTACTTGCGTTGACCAGTGCTCTTGTCGCAGCCACTTTCGCATCACTGTTGTTTGCCTGCACCATAAATCGTCCTGTCGCGCATATACTGCTTTCATTGGCGATGTTGATAATCGTTAGCGTTCCTGGACCTGCGGTCGCAATGCTTGTCAGCTTCCTAATGAATCGAAGCCAGCCGCCAGGGCTAACATATCTATACGACTTTACGATCGCCGCTCCCGTGTTCGCACAGCAATTCAGGCTCTTGCCGTACGCCTGGTTGATCACCATTGCCACAGCCGCGTCCATCAGCAAATCAACGCTCGAACAACTGAAACTTGATGGAATCAGCGCGCCGTGGTCCGTAATTTATGAACTTCGCAACCTGATATCCAAGCCAGCTCTGGCAGGAATTGCCCTGCTGGCCGCAATCTCCTTCGGAGAACTCAGTTGCTCGCTACTCGTGTTGCCGGCTGGCATGACAACTCTCTCAAAACAGCTTTTTGAGTTCTTACATTTCGGGATGCGGCATCAGGACTCAGCGCTTTGTGGCCTATTTATCTTGGTCTCATGGGGCATGTCATTATTGCTCCGAAAGACGCTGATGGAACGATAAGGCTGTGCGTCGGGTTGTTCGTTCGTTGAGTTAGCGCCGCCCAATACTCGCTCTGCAAGCGCGACCAACTCACCGCGTTGGTCAACAACGGCTACTTTGGATGCGACGCTGCAAAGCTCAAATGATCGCCCGTGGATAATGTGCTCGATTGTCTCCGGTGACACCGAAACTTGCTCCAGATGCGGCACAAGTCGAAGCGGGGACAGCAACCCGTTGGTCACGTCATCGAGACTCTGAATTTGGTCCAGACGCACACATTCCTCAAGGCTTATGCCTCCGACCTCATACCGGCACAAGCTACTCATGACTGCGCTGGTTCCGCAGGCCACCGCTATGTCGCAGCCGAGTGTCCGAATGTAGGTCCCTGTCCCGCATTCAACGTCCAGCCTGAATTCGCCGTCGGAAGCACTCACAACGTCAAGTTGGTGTACGGCAACGGTTCGAGTCGGCATCTCAAATTCCTTGCCGCGACGCGCAAGATCGTGTGCACGCTGCCCATCGATGTGAATCGCAGAATACCGCGGCGGTGATTGCGTTATGGTGCCGACAAATTGTCGGGCCGCCTCCTTGAGGTCCCGATGTGAAACGGGATGGGACGAAGGTACGTCAGCAACATCTCCGTCTACGTCGAGGGTATCGCTACGCTTCCCGAGCAAAAAAGAACCGCTATAGCGTTTTGAATTCAAATGAGATTCATCTACTAGCCGTGTTGCACGACCGATGACAACCAGCAATACGCCGCTTGCCAATGGATCCAGCGTACCGGTGTGGCCAACTTTGACTTTACGATCGCAAATAGCTCGAACGACCGCATTCACTGCCTTGCGACTCGTGACTCCAGTTGGCTTGTTGACTGGTAGCACACCGAACAACATTCTCGCGTCCTCTAGCAGATCGATTGCTGCTGTTCGTCGTATATTGCCGCGGTCGAAAGCGGCCGAGCTTGAGAGTCGAACGAACCAATAGCACCGTCGCTTTGCCACGGCAACAACAGTTTAATCCCTAAGCCCACACTGGAACTCTACCCAGGATCTCTACGCTAGATTCCTACGCTGGGACAGGCACGTTCCCCGATGGCGGTTCGGTCTCTTTTTGCTCCGCTTCTTTGTGATCAGCCGCTTCGGTAGGATCGTACCCCAGCATGTTCAACGTGCTCAGGTACAATCGGAAAAAGACTGGAACCTGGAAGAGAACTAGTAGCGTCGAAAGCATCAATCCAAAAGCGATCGAAGTTGCCATGGGAACAAGGAACTGTGCCTGGAAAGACGTTTCAAGCAACATGGGAACCAAGCCGCCGATGGTCGTTAAACTCGTCAAGAACACGGGCCGAAGTCTCCGCCGCCCCGCTTCTAAGAGTGCTTGTTCTTGATCCATCCCGCCACGAACCCTAGCGTTGATAAAGTCGACGAGAACGATCGAGTCATTAACGACAACTCCTGTTAGCGCAACCAGGCCGAAGAAGCTGAAGAGTGTTACCTCCAAGCCCATGATCGCATGTCCCCAAACCGCACCGATCGCACCGAATGGGATGATCGCCATGATCAAGAGCGGTTGGAAGTACGCCCGGAATTCGACCACGAGAATGATGTACATTGCCAGCAGGGCTACTGCTGTTCCGATTAAAAGGCTCACTAACGATTCGGTTGTCTGCTGCGTCTGCCCCTCCCAATCGACCGATACCGAAGGGTGTGCTTCCAGCAGCGGCCCAAGAACGTTCGCCTGCAGATCGACTACAACCTCCTGCGAACTTTGCTCCGTAACATCGACCTCGGCCGTTACCGTGATCGAGCGTTGTTGGTTTAGGCGATTGATTTCCGAATATGCTTGCGACACCTCAATTTCAGCCAATTCCGTAATTGGGCGTTCGATTCCGTCATTCCCACGAACTCGAATCTCATTGAACTGCACCAGTGACGTACGCTCGTCCTGAGGATAGCGGACCATCATCTTGACTTCGTGCCGCCCCCGCTGGAGCCGCATGACCTCAGCACCGTAGTAAGAATTGCGGATCGTCTCTGCTAGGTCAGCAGCGGTGACCCCCATTGATTGAGCTCGGTCCTTAACACGTACTTGAAATTCAGTCTTGCCCGGTGTCGCATCGTCGCGGATGTCGTACACACCGGCGTACTTGCCCAAGGCGACCTTTACCTCTTCGACCACATCATTCAACTCATCCTGCCGGTTGGATGGAGCCAGCAACTTGAATTCGATCGGCTTTCCGCCAGGTCCGATGGCAGCCGAATCGTAGGTCACACGCTCGGCGCCGCTAATCTCACCAGCCAGCTTTCGCCACCGGTAAATGATCTCAGAACTTGACAACGTGCGGTTCGATGCATCTTCGAGTTCAACAAAGATTTGCCCAACGTGGCTTCCCGCACCCGGACCGGTGGAGCCCATCGCTCCTTGTTGTGTAATCTCGCCAACTTGGCGAAACGTCAGCTTCACAGGTCCCGGTGGAGAACCCGTCAGGGGGTCCGCCTCTTCACCTTCCGCTGCTAAGTCAACGCTTACCTGCCGAATTGCCTCTTCGATCCGCTTGGTGGCTAGGTCAGTTTGCGACGCGGGAGTGCCATCGGGAAACACGATTTGTGCGAGAATTTGATTCGAATCCGTCTTGGGAAACGGATCTAGTCGGACCCAACCAACTTTCATGACCGCTGCGGTAATGAACAGCAAGGAAAGTCCCGTGGCGACGCCTAACCAAGGATATCGCAGCAAGAACCTTAGCGTCGGCAGATAAACATTGTCACCGAACCAATCCATGCACGATCCGCAAAACTGACTGCTTCGATCGGTGAGACGTACAACGGGGGCGAAAGCCTTCGAAAGACCGGAAACAATGTGCTGCGTCAACGACTTGGGCTTACCGGGGTCACCATGCGAAAGGTGACACGGGAGAGCGGTGGCTGCTTCCACAAGTGAGATAGCCAACATCGCAATAATCGCCACCGGCATCACTGCGATGAACTTGCCCATCACTCCGCTCACGAAGAAAAATGGCATAAAGGCGATGATCGTCGTCGTAATGGCCGTCGTCACACTCGGAAGAACCTCGACGGTTCCATCAATTGCGGCAGTGGCGTAATCCTTCCCCATGTTTCGATGCGCGTAGATGTTTTCGCCAACTACGATCGCATCATCAACCACGATTCCGAGTGCCATCAAGAAAGCAAACATGCTAAGCATATTCAGCGTTTGATCGGTCCCTAGTAACACGATCCCAGCGCCCATGACGCAGATTGGAATCCCCAACGAAACCCAAAACGCGAGCCGGAACTCTAGGAAGAGAGCCAGCAGGATGAATACGAACAGCAGCCCTTGCAAACCGTTGTCCCGAAGCATGCGCATCCGGTCGCGAACATCAACGCTCGTGTCACCCCAGACCTGCATCGAGTAGCCGGCTGGCAGATCGTTGGCGGCGATAGCCTCGTCCACATAGGCGTGAACTTCATCCGCGATTTCCAGCAAGTCTTCGTCACTGGTTCTCTCGATGCTGATGACCAGTGCTGGGCGTCCATTGACTTCGTTGATCACGGTCGAGTCATCAAACTGATCACGCACACTGCCGAGATCGTCAACCGTAACAACCGCTCCGTTGGGCTGGGTGATTACTGGCAAGTCCTTGATCTCTTCGCCAAACTCGCGTCGGTTCTTACCACGCAGCAGGATTTCCTGACCGTCGGCACGCAGTTGCCCACCAGGCAGTTCGACGTTTTCGCGGCGAAGGATCTGCGCCACTGTCGATAAGGTGAGTCCATGTTTTCGAAGAGTGTCCTCAGAAATCTCTACATCAATCTGGTAGGGCTTCGCCCCTTGAATCTTGGCTTGGCTGATCGGCCCCAAATCGAGCAACTCATCGCGAATTCTCTCGGCAACATCGCGCAGCTTCAACTCATCATCTGCGGTGTTTCCCCCCGGTCCAAGAATGGCAACGCGTATCGCCGACTCGCGGAAGGTGATTTGTTCAACTTGAGGATCCTCGGTAAGCTCCGGAAAGTTGGTGATTCGCTGTACGCGCGACCGTACTTCGGTCACCACCTTTTGAACGTTGGCGACGTTCGAGTCCAATTCCAGCAGCACGTAACCGCCACCCTCCCGTGCGATACTGACCAGGCGTTTGATTCCATCGAGCGAACGCACGGCCTCTTCGACCGGTTGACAAACACCTTTTTCGGCATCCCCAGGCGATGCACCGGGATATGGAACGGTAACTAATACCACTTCCAGTTCGAATTCCGGAAATACTTCACGCCGCATCCACATAAAACAACACAGGCCTACCACCAAGGTGCCGACCACCATGACATTGATGCCCGGCGTATTGTTGATCGCCCATTTAACAATTGCTCGCATCGACCTAGAGTCCTTTAAAGTCGCTTAAATGGATTGCGCTTCGTTGGAAGAATATCATGCTGATGATGATCCTGTGACGCGGTAACGCCGTCGAAGAGGGCAGTGACCGAGCCATAATGGCGGCGTAGCGAATCAGTCCTTTTTAGCCGCAACGCTCTTTTCTGCACCCTTGGTCGTGACACGCTCCGCCGAATGGGACTTAGCGACACGGACCGCATCCTTGCCATTACCATTGATTCCCGGCAAGGGCGTTACGATAACGCTGTCTCCTGGCTCCAAACCATCGGAAACCTCGCAAATGGAGTACGTTACGCCATCGATCAAAGACTGGCCCGATCCGTTCACAAAGGTTCCGATGACGCGTACGTCGTCGACGACTTGCAAGAAGCCCGCGTCCCATTCATCTGGATCCGGTAGTTCTTCCTCTTGCGGATCGCTGCCAGCATTTTCTATATCAGAATCCTTGCTTGCTTCTGCGGGCGGCTCTTCGGACTTGTCAGGATCCATTTTGGCCGCTTCTTCCCTCTGTGCTTTCTCTCGGAGCGCCTGCTTGGAAAAGTAGATCGCCTCCGCCTCAGGACTAAACTTCCACGCTTGATACGACATCGTCGCAGGCTTAATAGCTAGTTCGGGCACAAGTACCAACGGGGTGGCGGGCCGCGTCTGCACGACCGCATCGACGAACATACCCCGAACCAACAGCGGTGGCCCTGATTCGCCAACCGTTTCGGCGCTGGTGTCCCCAACGGCAGAGTATTCTGACGGATTATCGACAACGATCCTCACCGGCACTAAACGACTCTGTGCATCCAAACCACCGCCATCGTAGCGATCCAAGCGACCTTGCCACTGGTACACGGTGTTCTCACGGTTTCCGGCCGTGAAGCGGACGGTCACCGGCGTATCTGGCAGTTCGTAACGACTTGCTTGGACGGGGTTTACCAATTCGTCAGCGCTGACTGCTTTCTGGTCAAGGATCCAGTAGAGCTGATCCATTCGGAGCGTTGCGAGCACTTCAACTTTTTCGGTATCTTCGATGACGACCATCAAGGAACCGCGCTGGACATACGAGTCAATTTCAACTTGTTCGTTGACGATTCGGCCGTCCACAGGCGATTCTACGACGGTGCGTTCTAGGTCCAAGTTCGCTTGCTGAAGCTCCGTCTCAGCTGTCTTGATCGCAAGTTCTAGTCGCCCGCGGCGTGTCCTTGAGGCCGAGAGCTGGTTCTGGACGGTTACTTTTTGATTCATCGCCGTCAGCCGGCTTCGTCGAGCTGCATCTAGCTCCGCAGCACTCGAGAATTTCTCGCCGAGCGACTCAAGTCGCTTTACATCGATGTCGGCCAACTTAAGCTGCTCTTCGACAACCTCCATCAGGCGTTCGGAGTTCTTAATCTCCTGGTCTAACTCCTGCAGCGAAGCCTGTTCTTGTTCCAGGCGACGCGTGAGACGTTCAATGTCCAGTTTGTAGTCTGCAGGATCGATGCGATAAAGAACCTGACCTTTGGATACGTAGTTACCGCTGCGGACTTTGGGATCTTTCTCAACGATCCTACCCTGGACTTCAGCAGCCAACTGAAGTTCACGGTAGGGAACCACGGTCCCTGTCACGGGAAGATTGAGGGAATCGGACAGTTCCGCGAGGGCCCGTACTTTTTCGACCTCAGCGATTGGCAGCACTTGCAGCAGCGCTGGCACGTTGTCACCGAGCTCGGCCCTTTTAGGCGGTTCAGGGCGCTTCAACAGGAAAAAAGTTCCGACGCCAATCACCAGGACGACGATGGGAGCAACCACCCCGAGCAGCAGGCTTTTCAGTTTCTGGTCCGAAGTACTCAAGATTAGGATTCTCAAACTAGATTAGGCCGTCGACAGCTTGCTCCGCCGCGGCTCTCGAACACTTCGCAAAGACCATTGTGTTGGCTTTTGCCGAAGATTGGGTTGTGCTCTTGCAAGCCGGATGAGGTTGGGAGTAATTGCGCAGGCGACCGATGAAGTCATTCTTGCAGCAAATACACCGCTATCTTTGGCGCGAGCTAATTACGTTTGTACCGAAGAGATCTACTATAGCTTGTGACACCCAGTCGCCTATGTGGATCGCGCAAATAATATCCACTCCGGACGAAATGCCTCATCGCCCTTCAAGGGCAGTTCGTGAGATCGAACAAAAGCTTTGATAGCAAACCACTCGCAACACACAAACAGCCTCGTTTCTCACCAGTATCGCGCTCTCGCGGTAGTCTAGAAACGAAAAAAGACTTGCGACCCTTCGGACCACAAGCCTTTTCTGTATTCAGCATCATTGCTCGAATTCGAGCAGTATCGGTAATTCCCTAGCGACGACGTCGACGCATTGCCGCGCCAAGTCCTACTACGCCCAACAGAGCCAAGCTCGAAGGCTCAGGCACAGCAGAAACGTTCAAGACAACACTTGTGCCGCTGCTGTAGTCGATTTCGAAATTGAAACCGTCTTGGGTAAACATTGCTGCATTGGTGAATACACCGGTGAGCGTAGAGCCTCCGGTAGCCTCAAGAACTGTAAAGCTCTCTGGTCCCCCGAGTGTGAGCCCGCTCGAGTTAACCACCAATGTCGAACCGTCAATGTCGATGTTTCCGGTCGCTTGAAGCAAGTCGAAGTTGGCAGCGTCAGTCAGGTCGATCACCAAGGTAGCGTCCGGATCGATGTCCAGGGTGCCATCAATCACGAGAGTACCTGTGTCGCCTGCAGTTGCACCGGGTGCTATCGATCCGGTAGCTGACGAAACAGTAACGCTACCGTCGACAGTTCCTTCACCAGCAACCGTTCCGGTGGTAGTCAAAGATCCACCGGTGTCAACGCTCGCACCCGACGCGACATTGATTGTTCCGCCAGCGTCAGTGTAGTTATCAAAATCCAACACGCCCTCAAGAACATTAATCGTTCCACTATTCGTGAAAGATCCGTTAACGTCGAGAGTTCCACCACCTGACTTGGTGAACGTTCCAGCACTCTCATTGGTGAAGCTGCTGCCCGTTAAGAGATCGATTGGAGTTGTGCTAAATTCAACCGTGCCTTCGTTAGAAAAGGTCGAGTTGTTATTCAAACGGAATGTTCCCATTCCACCGGCAGTTCTAGTGAAAGTTGATGCCGCACCGTTCACCCAATCCACGTTGTCGAGAATTATGTCCCCAGCCGTGGTCCACGCTACTCCACCATTCGTGTTGATCGAACGGTCCTCGATGTTGAATGCACCTGGGTTAGTGAAGTTAACCGCGCCATTAAACGTGGAGGAGCCACTCCCGTTCATCTGGGGTGTTGT
>DNPC01000647.1 GCA_003501565.1 Planctomycetaceae bacterium
GGCCTGAACGACGGGACCGCCAACACCGCGCACACCGCATTTTTCGACCACGGCAACAACCGCGTGCCGGCCACGATCACGTACGAACTCAACACCAGCGTGAACACGCTGGGGTACGACATCACCGAAATCCAGTCGGTCGCCGGCTGGAGTGGCGTTAACGAAACGCACGGCAACCAAACCTTTGAATTGTTCGTTAGCGTCGTCGGCGACGCCTCTTTCAGCTCGTTGGGCAGTTTTTCTAATGAACCCTATGTGCTGGACACCGCAGGCGGAGACACCTCCACACGCATTACGCTGACCGACGACAGCGGGCTCATCGCCAGCGGCGTTGATGAAATCCGATTCGTATATTCGCAAAATACGTTCAGCGGTTTCTCGGGCGTGCTTCTACGCGAAATCGACATTGAAGGCGTCGCCACTGTGCCCGAGCCCAGCTCGATGGCGCTCGCGACCCTGGGTGGCCTCGCGATCATGTCTCGTCGACGCCGTAAGTAAACAATGAGCTTCGGGTCAATATGAGTCCGTCGCTCTGGCTAAGAAACCTCCGGCCAGGGCGACGGACTCTTCTGAAAGGTTCAAAACATGCCATCCATCCGTTTATTATCCGCATGCTTCCTTGCGGCCACAATCATGACGTGTATCGCCCCGCAGCTATCCTACGGCAACACACTTTCCGATCTTAGGGCAGGCAACGAGATTACCGTTGTCACCCTTGGCACCAGCCTAACCAGGGGCCATCCGACCGCGGATGCTTCATGGGTTCCCGGGTTTGAAGCCTGGCTGAAATCCGAAGCCAACGACCCGAACGATGTCACTCTGTTTAATGTGGCGGTTAGCGCGTCTTCTTCCAGCAACGCCAATATCGGGCTCAGTGGTGTCGATACGCAGCTACCCCAAGCGTTATTTCGATCGCCGGACCTTGTCTTCATTGAGTTTGGATTCAATGACGCCAACCTGGCCTACAACATTTCGCTCCAGCAGTCCGAGCAGAATCTGAATACGATGATCGATGCGTTTATTGATCAAAACGCGCAGGTCGAGATTGTCCTGATGACGATGAACAATCCTTCTCAATCGGTCCAATCCAGCACCCGGCCGTTGATCAATCAATACTACGATGTGTATCGCGACGTTGCCGCAGACCGAAACCTGACCATCGTTGATAACTATCTCAACTGGAAAGAGTTGGCGGATACCAACCCATCGCTCTGGTCCACTTATGTCCCCGACGGCATCCACCCGACACAACAAGGCGTGGAAGCGATTACTATCCCCAACATCATCTCGGCCCTTAACGCCGTTCCCGAGCCAGCGAGCATGTCAAGCCTGATGATTGCCTCATCGTTAGTTCTTCGTCGACGCCGTATGGCAATTTAATCAAGTTAAGTCCGCTTATCGAAGTTAAAACCCTCGACATGCCGGGCGGAATAGCATCAATGTCAAGTTTCAACGAGGGGGCAGCCTAGCAATGGTTGCCCCCTCGATCCATGAGGCCTTTAAGGGGACGCTCACCAGGTCGGCGGAGGGATCGGTCAGCCGATCAAGGATCATTCGCCCCGCTTGGGCTCCGAGCCTGTAGTCGTCCCAATGCATTGCAGATATCGCTACGCCACCCGCCAAAGGCACAGTGGTGTCGCGGTTGATCGTCACGACCGAAAGGTCGTTGGGTATGGCCAAGCCTAGAGACGAGGCCGCAAGTATTAAGTCGGTTGCGACCTGTGACGACTGGGCCACAAACGCGGTGGGTTTAGAATCTCCGAGCAGCAAAGATTTAAGTTCCCGCGCACGATCCATCACCGAAGACGAGTACTCTTGAAAAATCGGCGATGGCAGCTGATGAACCGCTTCGGCCAACCCCGCATCTTGCATACAGGCCACGTAACCCCGGCACCGATCTTTGAGGCTGTAGTGGACAAAAGACTCGTACTTTTCCAAGTAACCCAAGTAGGCTATTTTTCGATGCCCCCGTTCAATTAATTTGCTGGTCGCTGACCGTGCCGCGTCAAAATCATCGGGGTAAATCGAATTCGTCGGATGGCGGTCATTGACCACGATAAATGGCAGGTTGAGCTCAGCGCTGGCCTCATAGAGGTCATCGTGCGAACGGCCCGAGCGGTCGAGGATGAGACCGTCGACCATAATGTAGCGCATGACATCGGGCAACTGGCCTTCCGAAATCGCTTTGAGGTTTGCGTATGAATACATCAAGCGATAGCCATCGCCGTTCAGTTCTTCACAAATCGCTGCGGAGACCGCCGACGAGCCCGTAAGCGGATAGCCCGGCTCCGCCCCAACCACCACGTATCCTATATTTTTTGATTTACCCGATCGGGTGGCTTGCGCTGCGGCATTAGGGCGGTATCCCAGCCGATTGGCCGCTTCGATTACCCTCCGCCGTGTCTCTTCACTAGCGCCGATATTGCCCTTTACGTTGTTGAGGACTTTGCCCACCAGTCCTCTTGAAACGCCAGCAGCCTTCGCGACATCTGCAGCAGATACAGCCATATGCAAATGATT
>DNPC01000556.1 GCA_003501565.1 Planctomycetaceae bacterium
CTAAGCAATCAAGCTGGCGACCGAATGCTGGCCGGCGCTAGCTCCGGCGGAATATGTGCATTCAATGCCGCCTGGGAACGCCCCGATGCATTTGGGCGTGTACTCTCCACCATTGGGACCTACATTGGCCTGCGGGGCGCAGAGGATTTCTCGACTCTGATTCGCAAGCATGAGGCGAAGCCCATTCGGGTTTTTCTTCAAGATGGCAGCAACGATCTAAACATCTATGCGGGGGACTGGTGGGTTGCCAATCAAGGCATGTTGTCTGCACTCAAGTGGGCGGGTTATGAAGTCGAACACGCATGGGGCAAAGGCGGCCACAACGGCAAACACGGCGCAGCAATCTTGCCAGATGCGCTGAAATTTTTGTGGGAGAATTATCCAGAGCCTCCGAAAGTTGTCGAAGATCGCGCTAAGGGTCGTCGTGTTGACGTGCTGGTCGCGGGTGCCAAGTGGGAGGAAGTAAGCTCCGGGCACGAATTGGCGAGCTCGCCTACTTCAAATTCTGCCGGAACACTGATGTTCTGCGACTTGAAAGGCGAACGCATTTATGCGATCAGTGAAGATGGAAAAACGCGACTGTTCGCTGATCAAGTTGGCAAGATAACGTCAATTTGCTTCGGCCCCAATGACGTCCTGTACGGTTGCCGCGGCGGAAAAGAAATTGTTCGCTTCGATGCCGAGGGCAACGTAGCTGTGGTGGCGCAGTGCTCAGCGGACATCTTGGTTGCTATGCCCGAAGGGATCTATCTGAACGATGTTCACGATCCCGTATTGTGGTTTTGCAACTACCAGGGGACAGTGAACAAAGCAGCCCAGTTGCCTTTTGTTGCCAGCGCACTAGCGCCCACTACTGATCACGCTTTCATGGTTGTTTGTGGCGACGATGCTCAATCGACACTTCATTTGCGTATCGACGCACCGGGCAGGCTCACCAATCGCCAACGACTTGGGTATCTGCACATGCCCTACTTGGATCGCTCGAGCGGCTGTACAGCTATCGTGATGGATCACGTCAGTCATCCGATCGTCGCTACCGCAGTTGGACTGCAGCTAATGGACCAGCTTGGCAGAGTGAACATTATCATCCAGCCTCCGACGCGTGACACCATCACGGGATTGGCGTTTGGTGGGGCAAGCAACTCAGTTTTATTTGCAACAGCCGGCGAAAAGGTCTACCGCAGGATTCTCAACACGGAAGGCGCACGCCCCTACGCTGCACCGGTGCAACCGCCGAAACCTGGGCTCTAAGGCTCCCCCCCTTCTTCGGACTAAGGCGTGCAAAACGGCGTTCTCAAGGCAGGCCGAGGCTCTGTTGGAAAACCATCGGGAAGATCCACTCAACCACACCAGGAAACGGACACCAGGATGCCAACAACACTTCAGGAATTATGCGACGAGCTATCTGAGGGTGCGCAGCGTCTTGGCTCGGAACCAGAGTGGCCCTCAGAACAGATAGCTGCCTGCAGAAACGCTGGCGTATTTCGCTGGTTCGTGCCGGAAACCCACGGTGGATGGGGATATGACGAACAACGGTTGTTAGATGGCTATCTGGCGTTAAGCCAGAGCTGCTTAACAACGACATTTATCTTGACGCAGTGGGTCGCGGCCTGCCGCAGGATCGTCGGTAGTTCCAACGATGCTCTTCGCGAGCGTCTGTTGCCGCGCCTGGCAGATGGCAGCCTGTTCGCCACCGTCGGCATCAGTCATTTGACCACCAGCAGGCAGCATGTCGCACCGGTTATGCAAGCCACAGAAGTCGAAGGCGGCTATCGGCTGAACGGTTTTTCACCTTGGGTAACCGCTGCTCCTGCTGCCGATGTGGTCGTGCTGGGCGCCACGCTGCCCGATGGGAAACAACTGATTGCGGCGGTCCCGACCGATCGCCCGGGAGTCCAGCCTTCCGGCGGTCAGCGGCTCGTGGCACTATCATGCTCCTGCACGGATCGAATTGACCTAGAGGATGTTGAACTTTCCAGTGACGAGGTGCTAGCAGGGCCCGTCGAGAATGTCATGAAAACGAACTCAGGTGGTGGTGCCGGAGGGCTGCAGACTTCGACGTTGGCTGTCGGCCTGTCGCTAGCAGCGACGAATTTCTTACTTGAGCAAGCGGAAGTGCGCGGCGATCTGCTGACGGTCGCGGAAAAGTTGCAGAGCGACGCGAACGAGCTGCGCGATCAGCTTCGCCGTCTCACGCTTAAGACGGACTCCAGTCGCGCACCAGGAATCGCAGCCACTGAACTGCGTCGACAGGCGAATTCCCTAGTGCTACGTGCAACCCAAGCTGCACTCTCGGCAGCCAAAGGCGCTGGATTTGTTGCCGGCCATCCGACTGGTGCTTGGGCGCAGCAAGCACTCTTTTTCCTTGTTTGGAGCTGCCCGCAAGACGTTGTTAATGCAAATCTGTGCGAGCTCGCCCAACTGGAGCCAGTCTCTTAGACCCTCAACCGTGGACTGAGCTCTCGGGCTCGCCGCACTCAAAGCGAAACAAGCAGCATTCAGGGTTTTCACGCGGCAAGTGGCAGGGCCTCAGCGCCGTGTTCTTCCCGCGGCACCAGCCATTGCACTGACAGAAGTAGGCGTTTCGTTGAAGCTGAATTCTGCCCAGACCGGCAAATGGTCTGAGATGTCCTCCGCTCCAGCCAGATCCACGCGAAACATCTCTTCCAAGTTGATCGTCCCACTTCGACCGGTGAATTCGACGGTGCTCTGCGTATCGATCATGATGTTGTCAAGCGTCTTAGTCCCACGCGTGTTGGTCGGTGCGTGGATCAACGGGACAAAGTTTCGTATTTGTTCCAAACGCTGCAGCTTGCCTGGCCCGGCGTTCAAATCGCCGAGCAGAATAACATCGTCTTCGGGATGTTCGAAGGAGCGGACGTTGATGAACACGTCGGCCAGCACATCCAGTTCGTATTTGATTTCATCGGGATCAGTATGGATGTTGATAAGTGTAAAGCCGAATGGATAACGGCCCTTGGTTTGGAACCGGCCGACAAACGGCTCTCGGTGCAGGACGTCCAGATCATCTTGGACGACGTAACAGTATTCTTTTCCACCGTTGACACGTTCGGTGTCAAACACAAACGCGTATTGCTCGTAGTAGCCGCTTGCTGCACGCCCGATACGCTCACTGATGACATAGTCGTATTTGCGTCCTGAGCGATTGACCCACTTCAGTAGCTGGGGCAGCGTCGTTTGGTCCTTGCTGGTAATCTCTTGCAGTGCAATCACATCGAACTGCTGAATAACCTTGGCGATGCGTTCCATCGTGGTTGGTTCAGACAGTTTCGATGGACCGAGCCTCTCCAAGTTAAAGCTACCCAGTAGCAGGCGTTCACCATCTCGGGCTGGCAAACTACTAACGCTCGTGATGGTATCGCCACCGGTCAGTGCGCTAGTGTCGAACGGCAGCTTAAGTGAACCTGGATCACAACCCAGGTATCCACCTAGGCCAATCAACAGAAGCACCATCATCGGGTAAAACGGTATCGATCGCATCCCACTCACCTCCGTGTGTCGGGAATCAACTAAATGCGAGTGGCTGGATCTACGAGTTGTCGAGCGTGCGCTGGGCAATGTGTGCCAGACGAGCATCGGAGCCTTGGGCCGCATCCTGCAGCGCCGTTATAGACTCATCGGTTAGTTCTGAAAATTTATCGAGTGCGCGTGCTGCCTCGGTACGGACCGCACCTGATCTTTCGCTAGCCAATACATCACAGACGGCTTGTTGAGCGGTCGCCGCATCCTCTGCCTTTGCAAGCAATTTGCAGGCCGAGCAGACGACAACATCATCGGGAGCTCCGGTCGCATCAACGACATCCGGAACCAGATGAGCCGGGATGGATTCGATCGCCACGAGGGCGTCGCTGGCCCAAGCGCGGACCTCTTCGTCGGTAGATTGGAATGTTGCTAGCAAGTTCACGGCTTGTTCGGCGGCCCGTTTGGGGCTACGCGCCAATTCTTGCACTTGTTCTAGCGTCAATTGCGTTGTGGCAGTCACTTTGCCTCTCGCTAGCTATCGGATTCCGCCGGGGCGGCGGGCGGTCTACTTCAACGATCTTCTCGATAGGAAATTTCTTCATTCGGCCGCAACCTCAATCCAGCTCCGAAGATAGTCTTCGCCGCGAAAGGGGCGGACCTCCGGCCTTACCACGACTTGGCTGTATGGGAAGGCTGCAATTGGTCTTGTCGACGGACGGTGCGATTTGGGATACCTACGAGCCCCGCTGTCGGGCCCGAAGCAAGTCCCCAACATCAAACTGCGGCATCGCGTGCACGCTCCTCCGAGATGTTCCGTCTCCTTCGCTACATGCAGGGATCAAGATCAAGTGAGCCAAATTCAGATCCGTTTGCGTTTTCAACTTGAGTGGTTGTTGTTGCTACGAAATGCAATGCTATGCGGCATGTGTGCGTTCGCTTGTGTTGCGATACTGGCAGCGGGGTGCCTGGCCAGCGACGAAGATATCGTCCGGGCCGCAACCGAGAGTGCCGGGCTGAACGACGTGGCGGTGCTTTCTGAAAACGTATTGGTCTCCATCGGCGATCGTGGACTTATTTTGCAGTCCGAAGATGGAGGACATCGCTGGCAAAGCCGGTACAGTCCTAGTCACTTGACGCTGCACGCGGTTGCTAGTGAACCAGGATGTTTGCTCGCCGTCGGTGGAGAAATTGGTCCTTACACAAAAAAAAGCTCTGGCGTCGTTCTGCGTAGCGTGGACAGAGGTCGAACGTGGCAGATCGCTACCCAGGACAACCTGCCTCGCTTGATTGGAGTTGCCGTTCAGTCCGGACGCTGGCTGGCTTGGGGTGACTTCAGTCCAGCGCATCGGTCGGTATGTTTTGAAAGTAACGACCAAGGACGCACTTGGCAGCCGCTACCGGCCAAGTTGTCCCACGTCGCAGCTGGCAACGCCTCAATTGACGGCGTCTGTTTAGTCGATCTTCTAGGGCGAACCGAACTAGGTGGCAACACTCAAGCCGAACACTCACACGTCGGCAGCGGAGGAGTGATCAACACGGTTGTTCCAATCAAGGATTTTTGGCTGGCTGCGGGACAGCGTGGCAAATTGCTGTTGGGCGGCGCCGAACTAGACGGCTGGGCAAGCGTCGGTTTGCCCATTTCAGACTCGGCTCGGGAGTTGATCAGTTTTAAGGCTTTGGCAACTAGTGGCCCCAACGTCTGGCTGGCTGGAAATCCGGGAACCATTCTGTTTCATAGCGATGATGGTGGACTGTCCTGGTCTAAATCCAATACTGGGATTCCGACGCCAGTAAGCAGCCTTGAGTTCTTCGATGCGGCTCGAGGATGGGCCGTGACGAAACTCGGTGGAATATGGGCCACCAGGGACGGTGGCCGTTCTTGGTACTCCCAGCGGCATGCACCGACACGACTCTCTGTTCTATCAATTAGTCAAACCGATTCGTCAGCCGCTTGGATACCATTAGCTACTGCGGCCTGGGATCATCAAGTTACGGCGGGAAGTATAGATCTGAGAGAAAATGACGCGGTCCTCGAGGCCGACCATGTCCCGTCCCACGGTCGAACTATCGAAGCGATCGCATCCCAGATTGGTTTGTCCTTTCACGAGCATAGGCCAAGCCCGGGCGGCTCAATTGCGAAGAGCATTGCATTCTATTTGGCCAGCTGGCGGCCCGATGTACTTCTTCAGCAGAATCCGGTTACAGATGGCGCTGCCTCGCAAAACTCTGGACATTGGCAAGATGCCCTGGCTATGCAAAATGATGCATCGACACAACAAGCACTAGCCGAGCTTGGTTTGCAATACTGGCGTCCGATAAAGATCGTGCAGGTCTGCGAGCCGCGGCCAAACGTCTACAGCGAAAGCTCAAGCAAAATCCTCAGCCAAGTGGGCCTGACTGTAGAGGATCTTCTCGGGATGCTTCCCGTCGAGGAACGCGTGGATACAACAACCATGCAAACTGTTTGGACTGCCAGCAACTCACCGGAGGTTCACGAGAGACTAATGGGGGGAATAGCGCCGACCGAGGCTACCCGCCTCAATACCGGAACACGTCGTTCGGTAGGGAGCTATCAAGTTGTTGTTGGCAGGATGGCACGACAGCAAGCAATCCAGCGGATGATCGCCCAGGCAAGCGAACTACCTTTTGAAGCTTGGCAAGAACAGCTACAGCTCGCCTTCCGAGTGCTGCCAACGCGGGAGGTCGGCCCCATGCTAGTCGAAGCGGCAGGCAAGCTGCGGCATCCGACCACCTGGCGACATTACGAATATTTGCTGGAGAATCTGACCGCGCAAGGCTCCAGCCGAGATGCCGCAATATGGGCTGCTAGTCAATTAGTCACTTCGGGGACCAGTGACGAGTTACTCGCTTGGAATCGCATGTTTGAGGCCCAAACAGATAACGGAGGCGTTTCTTTGGCGTCAGCCCAGTCGACACCCAACCAGGTATCAACTGCCGATCCTGCGGCGGTGTCTAGTGACGCATCGTCCGCCGATGATCGAGCCAAAGTGTGGAGCGGGAGTCCATTTGGTGACCTGCCCGGTGGAACTCCCGCAGATGTTCTGCCTGGCGGAGCCGTGGTATCGGCAGCCGCACATACCGCCATTCGTTCCGCTGAAAAATTGACGTCAGAAAATCCAATGCCGCCAGCTATTCCGTCGAAGTTAACGCCCCCGCTGGTAGCTGATGAATCTTGGTTACCGCCGCACCAACGATTCTCACAAGCAGTCTTGTCGCGTAACCACGGTTTGCTCAACGGAACAGATTTGCAGTTTACAACACGATACAAACTCTTGTCGGCCAGCGTCCAACGACGTGCTAGCGGAACAGCTAGTGACCTAGCAGCTATCGACACAACTCACAGAGAAAGCCCACTCTTGGGCTGGCCGCAGATGCTTTCGCAAGAACAGAGCGTAGCCAGAGGTACCGCACTGAATCAGAAATGGTCGTGCTCGGCTACTGGGACCGTTGAACGTCCCAAGCTCGATGGCGTGCTGGACGAAGCTTGCTGGCTTAACAACACGAAGCACATGCAGCTATCAGCGCCGTTTGGCACACCTAAGTCCAAACACCCGACAACGGTTCGTTTCGCATTCGATTCAGAATACCTTTACGTTGCGATCGAAGCCCCGATTGTTTTCGGGACACAGATTCCCACCACTTCTAACAAACGTGGCTACGATGCAAATCTCAACGGCGTTGATCACGTCGAACTCTTGTTGGACACCGATCGTGACTACAACACAGCTGTTCACTTAGGAATCGCGTCTGACGGTCGTACGTTCGACCGGTGTGGTGGCATGGAAGCGTACAACCCGCGTTGGTTTGTAGCACACACAGCTAACGAACAGCGTTGGACAGCTGAACTAGCCATACAGCTCGAAAATCTAACGCTCATGCCGCCGGCTCCTGGCGATGTATGGGCAGTTACGGCACGTAGAACCGGCCCCGAAGTCGAATCGCAGAGCTGGTCGCGGTTGCGCACGACAGCCCTTTTGCCACACAGTGCCGGTGTACTGGTCTTCGAATCAGCGCAGTGACGCTCGCTCACGTTTGCAGGCGGATGGCAGCGCCGCTGCCTGCCCGCTGGACCGTGAGGCGACACAGTTTGGTGCTACCCGTAATTGAGCAGTTCCCCAGGTTCAATTCCCCGCTCGGGACGCAAGCTGAACAGTCGAGTCGCTTGCAGGCCCAATAGCGTTAGGTACAACGGGTTCAGCAGCAAGTAGCGTTTCCACAATCTTGCAGGCTCGCAGCCTAGCCGATAGAGCCATTCGAGCCCCCTTTGCTGCATCCACTCCGGTGCCTGGGAAAGCTCTCCAGCGTGGAAGGCAAATGCTGCGCCGACGGCCAGAATCGGCAGTCCGATCCGTTCGCGATTCTCAAACGCCCAGATTTCTTGCCTTGGACATCCAAGCCCTGCGAGTACTATGCGAGCTCCCGAGGAGCGGATTTTTCGGGCGATTTCCTCGCACTCAGATTCCTCGATTCGAGCAAAACGGCTCGGCAGAACACCGGCAACCTGAAGTCTGGGGAACTTTGACGCGAGGGATTGCGAGAGTCGATCGAGAGTGGAAGCATCACTTCCAAATAGAAACACTGGCAGGCCCAGATTCGCTGCTGCCTCGCACGTCTTCAACGTAAGAGTCGGGCCGTAGACTCGGTCTGCCAGTTGCGTGCGATGCAGAAGGTTGAGTCCCCAGCGCACCGGCTGTCCATCGGGAACGACCAGATCGAGTTGATTGAGTCGAAACGTGTGCTTGCGATCAAGCGCACCGGTCATTACGCCATGAACAGCGAGGGCGCTTACGCAGTAGGGCACTTGCTCACAGGCAGCCGCAATAATCTTGGCAACCGCCGCCTCATAGTCGACGGCGTCTAGGCGGATTCCCAACAAGTTTTGCTTACCGTGATCAAGCATGTGCTAACACTAGAGATGACAGGACTTGAGCTTAGACCGTCTTGCTTGGCAGATGATGCCTGGGATTCACCACACCAGACTCGATTCGCACAGCGAGGCTGGAATCCGGCTTAGTAAACGCTCAACTCGTTCCGTCCAGGCTAGCTACTCCCGGGTATTGTGCCATCCTTGCAAGCCCACTTCTCAGGTCCTTAGTTTGCAATTGAGTTCCGATTGTGCGGGATCTACGCCTTTCGAAAGACCGCAGATCGGAGTATCAAATGAGCATTCCACCTCAACAGTGGCCACTCAAAACCTCCTGTCGGGGCGATTTGCCCCGCGCCACAGTTTGGCCCGAGATGCCTGTGCCCAGATGCCCATGCCCGATCGAGCAACCTGGCAGTGTGCAGGCGAGAGGTGTCTCGAGTGCTTCGTTGTCCCTTCATAGAAAATAAAGCCGCGTTTTGCCCGTTGGCTACCTTTCGACCCCCACCGATCTGAATTCGACGCGTGTTTTTCTTCAATCAGACAGAGTATTTTGACCAGCTACGCCAGTGGTTGGCCATGGAAGCAGACGCAGAGCGTACTCGCCTGGCAGAGCGCCGCCAAATGAGTCGTTCCCGAGATCCGGAGCGCAGCGGAGAAACGATTACTTCGCTTGTTCTGGTAGACCATCGTTCCGGTCTAGCCGGCCGTTTGTTGCTAGATCTAGCCAAAGCGTCACGCGGTCGACTGCCGATGTCGCGGCTCAAAGTAGGCTCACCCGTGGTGCTTAGCGACGATAATGATCCTGCGGATGAGGGGATCTCGGGTGTAATCAGCCGTAAAACGGCAGACACCATTCAAGTGGCTCTAGAGCAGTGGCCTGACTCAGCCCGCTATCGCTTGGATTTGTCACCGGATGAAACGACACGTCGGCGACAACTCGCCGCCATGGGCACCGCTGAAAGTCTACACGGAAAATCCTCGCAGCTACGTGATGTCCTACTCGGCGAGCGTGAGCCACGCTTTGATGCTGCACCGGACATAGAGTTCTTTTCAGGTCGCCTTAACGCTCCACAGCAGGATGCGATTCGTTTCGCTTTGTCGGCCCGTGACTTTGCGATTTTGCATGGCCCACCTGGAACCGGCAAAACAACCACGCTGGTTGAGTTAATTTACCAAGCGACGCAGCTGGGCCAGCGTGTGCTAGCTTGTGCACCCAGCAATACCGCCGTCGATAATTTGCTAGAACGACTTGTTGTTGGTGTCGACAACGTGGTGCGAGTTGGTCACCCGGCCCGAGTCTTCGAGGCACTGCGCGGCCATACACTCGACGAACTGGTGGAGGCGGATCCATCAACGGGCGTCGTGCGCGAGATTTGGGCCGAAGTCGATGAACTAATGCGGGCTGGCAAGAGATCCTCGCGCTCACGCGATTCGAATCGCCGCCGGGGCAGCTTGTTCGCGGAAGCGGGGCAGTTGCGGCAGCAAGCTCGTGCACTCGAGCGGAGCACTGTACGACACATTATTCAATCTGCCAGTGTCATATGTACAACCACCACAATTGATACGGAGCTGCTCGGCAACGAGTCCTTCGATTTGATCGTCGTGGATGAGGCGTGCCAGTGTACCGAACCTGCGATTTGGCAAGCGGCGCTGCGAGGCCCGAAAGTTGTCTTTGCTGGAGACCACTGCCAGCTGCCTCCAACGATCGTCTCGCGTGAAGCCGCTCGGGAGGGCTTCAATGTTAGCATGATGCAGCGATTGATTGAAGGAAGCGGCCGTGACGTTTTCAGGCGACTGACTGTTCAGTACCGCATGAACGAACAGATCATGGAGTTTCCAAGCGACAAATTCTATGACGGTGAACTCGTGGCTGACGATTCAGTCGCAAGACATCAACTGGAATGCGGCCCGGTGATGGAGTTCTGGGATTCCGCCGGAGCTGATTGGCGCGAGGAACTCGAAGAAGACGGCGCCAGCAAGTTCAACCGTCGCGAAGCCCAGTGGGTAGTGCAACAGGTTCAGCAGCTGCGTGAGGCGGGTGTCGATGACGCCGATATTGCAGTCATCGCGCCCTACGCCGCTCAAGTGCGCTTTATTCGAAACCGACTTTCCTCGTCGCGTCTGGAGGTTGACACAGTCGACGGATTTCAGGGACGCGAGAAAGAGGCTGTTATTATCACGCTCACGCGCAGCAACGAAGAAGGGGAGATCGGCTTCTTGGCCGACACGCGGCGGACTAATGTTGCGTTGACTCGTGCTCGAAAATGGCTGAGAGTTATCGGCGACAGTTCGACGCTCTCCGCTGACTCCTTCTACAGCGACATGTTAGAGCACTTTCAATTACGCGATGCCTATCATAGCGTCTGGGAGTTGGGCGATGTGCAGTGACGCGAACCACTGCAACGCATTGATGCCCGCATCCTATTTTCGTTCGCTATTACATTCCGATGCGTTTGAGGACTGCCTCAAGTGTTGGGCGTAGGGCCGATGCGCTATTGCGGAGTCCTTGCATCTCTTTGGGCCACAAATCGATCTCAAGTCGTTCTCCTGCACCACAAGCACCAACCTGTGTCGGAACGCTCAACGCTACATCGCGAATTCCGTAGCAACCATCTTGTACGGTACTAACCGGCAAGATGCGATCGCTGCCGAGCAAGATGGACTCGATCACATCCCGAATTGCGATGCCGACAGCAAAACCAGCTCCGCCCTTTTTACTGATAACTTCTGCACCCGAGCCTTTGGTGCGCGTGAAGATCTGATTGGCGGTGTTGCCGTTCCAACCGGGATACTTTTCAAGTGGCATACCACCAATGGTAGCGGTCGACCAGATCGGGACCATGCTATCACCGTGCTCGCCCAGAATAAGGGCCTTGGTTTGTGTGGGAGGTGCGGCCAGGTGATCAGCAATCAAACTGCAGAAACGAATCGTATCCAACTGCGTACCGAGACCGAGCACTTGGTTCTCGGGCAAGCCCAGGCGTTTGGCAGCGACATAAGTCAGGATGTCGACAGGATTGCTGACCACGACTACTTTCGCAGATGGCTTCAGGCCAGCCGATTTGACTTGATCGAGAATCTGGACGAACAAATCGGTGTTACGGTTGATTAGATCCAACCGCGATTCGTTTGGTTGGCGTCGCAGCCCCGCTGTGATACAGACTACATCACTGGTCGGAACGTGTTCATAGCTGCCCGATGTCACGCGCTGGTCCGCTGTGCTGGGTCCACCATGCAACAAATCCAGTGCATGTCCTGCTGCTAGTTCTGCACTTACGTCCAGGATGGCGATCTCACGAGCCACTCCGCCGCACTGCAGCGCAAACCCCGTACAGGACCCTACCAGCCCGCCGCCACCGATAATACTAACCTTCATCGTTCGCTTCTTTCGTTGGATGATCGTGCGGGAATTGCCGATTCGCCATGGGCCGGGGCTTTGACCGCTTGGTACAGCGACTCCCGGTCCGCCCCGCTAATTCGCTATTCTTAACTTCGCAGTTGCTGCATGACCTGTTCGGTAATCATCTGTACTAACCGCTCTTCGTCGGCGGAGTTGCCGGACGTCGAATTGCTAGATCCATTGTTCGCAGTGCTAGCCGCTGGCATGGCAGGCGGTGCATCAAACGCGGTGCGTTCGACGCCACTGTTCGCCCAGCTTTCGCGAAACACGTCGTTGGCACAAATGTCACAGTTCTTGTATTCGTCGGTCAAGCGTGGGTCGGTGAACCCCCACTGATCCTTGAGATCCAGCAGTTCTTGGCTCTTCGTTTGATCGAGGTAGTTCACTCGGCCGAGTTGCTTGGAGAGCATCAAGATGCGGCAGTAGGCGTCAAGAATTTCCGTCCACCAATACGCCTTCTCAACGTCTTCACCAAAGCTCACGGTGCCGTGGTTGGCAAGAATGATAACGTTGCTCTTATCAACAAATGGGATAATCGTATCCGCAAACGCTTGTCCGCCAGGGGTTTCGTATTTGGTAATCGGAACATCGCCCAAGAATACTTCGACCTCCGGCAAAACGCATTGTGGAATCGGCTCGCGGGCTACGGCAAACGCAGTAGCATGCGGCGGATGACAATGAACTACGGACTTTAGTTCAGGCCGTTGCTTATAAATCTCTAAGTGCAACAACGCCTCGCTCGAGCGCTTTTTCCGGCCCGCGGTTTGTTTGCCCGTCATATCAATCGTGCAGATGTCATCCGGCTTCAGAAAACCCTTGGAGTGCATCGTAGGGGTGCACAAAACTTCGTTGTCACTAATGCGAACCGTGATGTTTCCGTCGTTTGCCGCCGCAAATCCCTTGTTGTACAGCCGCCTTCCGATCTCGCAGATATCTTGCTTGACCTTGTGTGCATTGACCATGTCTATTCTGCCTCGTATTTGTTGCAAGGTTGTGTTTGTTATCTTGTTTTGGACTGCCCCTCGTTTACTCGATGGAACCTCTCAGCCGCCGGAGGGTCCTGTCGAAGGGTTGAGCTATCGTCGTCGTGTTCTAGCCAATCTGTTTGGCTACCTTTGAGTCAATCGTCACGGTATCGAGTATCGCGGAAATGTAAGCATCTACGGGCTTTAGCTCTGGGCGGAAGGCTTGGGACGCTTCTCCGCCGTCGCTGATCGCGACTGTTGAACCAACCCCCGCACCGCGCTCGTCCCACGCAACCAGCAGGTCTGGCCTAGCAGCAGGTTCCCGGCCCAGTAACTTTTCTCCCTCTGGCTCCACCGCTAGGAACTTACCGCCGTCATAACTCGGGTGGCACCGGCTAAGCGTCACGCTACCAACGACTTTGAATAGTTTCATGAGTCGGTGTCCCTTGCAGCAATCTCTAGTAATCGTGATTCCCAGCAGACCTGAATTTTGGTCGCCCTGAATTATTTGCTTGTCCTGTTCAGTGTGGCGGCCTGATGTCGAACGTTGGTTCCCACCCCAGTCACTCACACCACCGCTTCAGCAACTGGACAACCGCTTGTTCTTCCCACAGGTTTGCATCCAAAATGATGATGTTTGGTGTCGCTTGTGCCATTGCGGCAGGAAGTTGATCGGGGTGGTGTAGTTGCACACATCGGGATTTACCAGCTTCTTGACTCACAAGTGTGGCCGCAAAAGGCTTCGGTGTGTGCCATACAACGCGGTGTTTCGGCGATTCCTTTACATGTCTTCCAACTCGCTGCGTCGCCGCTAGCAAGTCGGGAAACGCTTGGCATTTCCAGCCGCTTATGTCTGAGCGCTGAGCCAACCGTTTCGCAAAGTCAGTTTCTGCAACAAGCCAGCTGCGAAAGCTATCTTGTGACACGTCGGTACGGCTTGCAGGCGCTCGAAATTGCTGCAATTCGATGCCAGCTGCACGAAGCTCGTCTTTGACCGCCGGTGTAACCACCGCACCAGTCGGAACTTCCAATACCTTCACCTGTGACCAGTCGCGTCCAAGTTCTTTTCGCAAATCAACCAGCGTTACCGGTGAGCTATCGATACGGTGGTGGTTGCTTGTTTGATTCGTTTCAGTTGTGGTGGCGTCCACCGGTGCCGCCGAAGGCGCAAGCTCTCGAAGCCGTGCGACGACGGCCTTGACGATCGAGTCGATATTGAGCTCTTGGCTTGGCACGGAATGGTTTGGTTATTCAGTAAATGGATTAGCGTTACGGAACGAAGTGGGAGTGGTTGACGGCATCTCAAAGCACACAGCCGATGTGACCTAGTCCACAATGCCCAGGACTGCCCAGCGAATGGGTGAATTCTCAACGCCAAACAATTCTCGAATTGCTTTGCCGTCGCTGGTAATGATGACTCGATCACCAACTCCGGCTGTCATCCGGTCAACGGCTATCAGCGGCGGCCCATCAGCTCGTTCTCCGTCCGCCATGAGCGGCTGCGTGACCAGCAGCTTGTGGCCTTCAAGCGTCGGGTGTTTGACGGTGGATTGGGCATGACCAACCACAAGAGCAACTTGCATCAGGCAGTAAATCTTTCGGTGCGTTAATATGTCTTATTCGTTACTGACTCGGTAACTCCACCAGCGTCTGATCGGCAATCGCCGGGTCATTGGATCTCAGGGTCATTGGATCTCCGGGTCGCCCAAGATCCACAGGTCATCAATCAGACTGCAACGTCGCTCACGCGTGAACGTCATAGGGGTCGTCACACCTTCGCCGGTCGGCCCAGCGATTGAGAACGACAAGTAGCCTTCGCCTCCCAATCCCAGCGACGACATGCACGGGCCATTCTTGACAAACAAAGTCGTGTCCATCGCGCGGGCCATCTTTGTCATGTTATGCACATCGCGCGAATGAATAATGCTAGTGTGACGAAAGCCATGTTCGTAGTGTTGAGCCAGCTCAATGCCGTGGTCGATGTCGCGGCACCGAACAAAGGGCACAAACGGCATCATTTGCTCCACTTCGACGAACGGATGTGTTTCCGGCGTTTCGCCGAACAGCAACTCTGTCTTAGGGTCTACGGTAACCCCAGCAGCTTTGGCCAGCACCGCTGCGTCTTGGCCCAGCAGTTCTTTGGTTGGCGCAAGGTGCTTGTCATCGCCAACTTCGTGCATTGCGGCAGACGTTAGCGTGGCGATTTGCGATTCGTTCAATCGCACAGCCCCAGCTCTCTCCATCGCCGCCATCATTTGGTCAAAGACGCGTTCGACTACAAAGACTTCCTTTTCTGCGATGCAGAGTAGGTTGTTGTCGAATGATGCACCCTGAATAATCGACCGAGCTGCACAATCGAGATCCGCTGTTTCATCTACGACAACCGGTGGATTCCCCGGACCGGCCACAATCGCCCGTTTGCCGCTATTCAGAGCAGCCCTTGCGACCGCAGGACCTCCTGTGACGCATATCAACGCAACGTCGCGATGGCCGAAGATGTCGGCGGCGGACTGGAGAGTCGGTTCACAGATGATACAAATTAGATTGTCGATTCCGATATCGTCAGCGATCGCTTGGTTGAATCGCTTCACACCTTCGGCGGCCACCTTGCGACCACTTGGGTGAGGATTAACAACCAGCGTGTTGCCGCCAGCAATCATGCTGACCGCATTGCCCGTAATGGTTGGCAAGGAGTGCGTAACCGGAGTGATTGCGCCAATGACGCCGAAGGGAGCATGCTCGATGACGGCCAAGCCGCGATCACCGCTGAATACTTGGCTAGACAGAAACTCCGTACCTGGCGAGAGCTTCCCAAGCGTTTCGAGTTTTCCGATCTTGTGCTCAAGGCGGCCAATCTTGGTTTCGTTCATCTCCATCGTGCCAAGTTCAACGGCTTGGTCGATCGAAATTCGACGAATGTGCTCGATCGCTTTCTTGCGGTCCGACATCGGGCGGCGACGCAGTTGCTCGAAGGCTAACCGCGCAGCGGCTACAGCGGCATCGGCACAGTCAAATTGTCCGT